>JAIWOS010000202.1 GCA_020217265.1 Thiobacillus sp.
CGCGCCCGTCGCGCCTTCGCGCAGCGCTGCGCGTTCGGCTGCCTGGTGCTGTTCGCCGGCCTGGCGGTCGGCTGGGTGCTGCGTGGGCTGGAGCGACCTGATGCGATGGCGCAGGCGCCAGCCGTGCGCGACGCCGCCCTGCAGACCGTGAGCCTGGCGCGCGTGCCCGATCCCAACCGGGTGCTGCTGCACCTAGACAACGCCGCCCCCGAGAAAATGCGCGCAGTGCTCGACGAGGCCGAAGCCTTGCTCGACACGGCCGACCGTCAGGGCAGGGCGATGCAGGTCGAGGTGATCGCCAACAGCCACGGGCTCGACCTGCTGCGCGCCGGCCGCAGCCCGTACGCCGAGCGCATCGAACGCATGCGTCAACGCCACGCCAACCTGCACCTGGTCGCGTGCGGGCAGTCGATCGCGCGTTTCAGAAACGAAGGCCAGAAAGTCGACTTGTTGCCCGCCGCGCGCACCGCGCCAACCGCCATCGGGGAGATCGTCACGCGCCTGCAACAGGGCTGGACGTATGTCCGCGTTTGAGCGGATTGTCTTGGCCGCGCTGCTGGTCGTCACATCGTCGTTCGCGGCAGCGGCGCCACTGGCCAACGTGCTCGCCGGCCATCCTTCGCCCTATCTCGCCCTGCATGGCAACGATCCGGTCGCCTGGCAGGAATGGAACGCCGACACCGTCGCCCGGGCGAAACGCGAGAACAAGCTGCTCTACGTGTCTGTAGGCTACTTCGCCTGCCACTGGTGCCACGTGATGCAGCGCGAGAGCTACAAGAATCCGAAAATCGCCGCGGCGCTCAACCGCGACTTCATCCCTGTCAAGGTCGACCGCGAACTCAACAGCGGCCTCGACGAAGCCTTGCAGCAGTTCTCCGCGCGCCTCAATGGCGTCGCCGGCTGGCCGCTCAATGCCTTCGTCACCCCCGAGGGCTATCCCGCGTTCGTCGCGCTGTATGCGCCGCCCGACGAATTCCGCGCGCTGCTCGGGCGGATTGCCGCCCGCTGGCAGGCCGACGCGGCTGGCGTGCGCCGGTTGGCACGGCTGGCAGCCCCGCCGGCCCAGCGACCGGCCAGCAGCGCACTCACGCCTGCACGACGCATGCAGGCCTGGGCGGATTTCATGCGCGGAGTCTGGCAGGAAGCGGATAGCCTGCACGGCGGCTTCGGGCAGGTGAGCAAATTCCCGATGGCGCCGCAACTCGCCGCCCTGCTCGAACGGCAGCGTGTGCAGCCCGAGGCGAAACTCGCCGACTTCCTGCGCCTCAGCTTCGACCAGATGGCCGCGCGCGGGCTGGCCGATCACATCGGCGGCGGCTTCTTCCGCTACACGGTCGATCCGGCCTGGGACACGCCGCACTTCGAGAAAATGCTCTACGACAACGCACACCTTGCCGTGCTCTACCTGGAGGCCGCAGACGTGCTGCGCGAGCCGCGCTACCGCGATGTGACGCGCGCCACGCTCGATTTCATGCGTGACACGCTCGCCGCGCCCGGGGGCGGGTTCTACACCAGCACCTCGGCCGTGGACGCCGCCGGACGGGAAGGGGCGACCTACCTTTGGGAGCCGGACGAGCTCAGGCGGCGGCTGCCGCCCGAGGTTTTCGCTGCGGTGCGCCGGGTGTGGCGGCTCGACGCCCCGCGCAGCTTCGAGGGCGGCTACCTGCCCGCCGAGCTGCGCCCGCCGACGGCAGACGAGCGGCGCCTGCTCAGCGAGGCCGCACGGATCTTGCGGCCCGTGCGACAGGCGCGCAGCCTGCCGCTCGACATCAAGCAGAACGCTGGCCTGAACGGACTCGCGCTGTCGGCGTTCAGCCGGGCGGCCGGGCTCGATCCGGCCTACCGGCAAGTCGCCGATCGCACGCAGGCCTTCCTGCTGGCGCGCATGGTGCGCGGCGACCGTCTGGTGAAATCGGTTGCCCGCGGGAAGGTGCTGCCTGATGCCGAGCTGGAGGACTACGCCTACGTGGCTCAAGGCCTGCTCGACCATGCCGACGCGACCGGCAATCGTGCCTCGCGCGACCACGCCGTGCGGCTGTCGCGCACCGCGTGGCAGTTGTTCTGGAGCGAGCGCGGCTGGATGCGCGAGGCGCGCCCGCTGCTGGCGACCGCGTCGGCCGAACCCGCGCTGGCCGACGGTGCGCTGTATTCGCCTTCCGGCATGCTGCTGCTGGCGAGTCTGCGCACAGGTGACGCGGCGCTGATGCAGCGCGCGCGGCAGGCAGCCGGATGGGCGGTTCCGGAGATGGCGCGCGACCCCTACGCCTGGCCGACGCGGGTGCGCGTGCTCGATCGCGTCAATTGAGTTCGGGTTCGTCCTGCGGGGCGTCGCTGCGCTGCATCGGACGCCGCCCCACGCTGATGGCGAGCTTGAGATGCTGCTGTTTGCGCGCGATCGTCAACTGCGCGGTTTCGCCCGGCTTGAGCTCGGCGATCAGGTTCAGGAGTGAGGCTGAGTCGGCGACTTTGCTGCCGTTGACCGCCAGCAGGATGTCGCCCGGACGCACCCCGCCGACGTCCGCCGGGCCGCCTTTCAGCACGCCGGCGATCAGCGCGCCCTCGGCGGACTTGAGGCCGAAGGACTCGGCGAGCTCGGGCGTGAGATCCTGCACCTCGATGCCGACCCAGCCGCGCGTGACGCTGCCCGTCTTGATGATCTGCTCCATCACCTGGCGCGCGATGGAAACGGGAATGGCGAAGCCGATGCCCTGCGAACCGCCGGTGCGCGAGTAGATCGCGCTGTTGACGCCGACCAGGTTGCCGGCGGCGTCCACCAGCGCGCCGCCCGAGTTGCCCGGATTGATTGCAGCGTCGGTCTGGATGAAGTTTTCGAAAGTGTTGATGCCCAGATGCGAGCGGCCGAGTGCGCTGACGATGCCGGCGGTGACAGTCTGGCCGACGCCGAAGGGATTGCCCACCGCCAGCACCCAGTCGCCGACCTTGAGGCTGTCGGCCGCCGCGAAGGTGATCGCGGGCAGGTCGGTGGCCTCGATCTTGAGCACCGCCAGATCGGTTTCGGGATCGGCGCCCACCACGCGCGCGGGCAACACCTTGCCGTCCGCCAGCGCGACCTGGATCTGCTCCGCGGCCTCCACCACGTGCTGGTTGGTAAGGATATAGCCGTTGGGGCTCACGATCACGCCGGAGCCGAGGTTGGAAGCCTGGCGCGGGCGCGTATCCAGACGGTCGCCGAAAAAATAGCGGAAGACCGGATCCTGCATCGCCGGGTTGACCGTGCTGCGCACCTTTTGCTGGGTGAAAACGTTGACCACCGCGGGAATCACCTTGCGCGCTGCCGGGGCAAAGGACTCCGCCGGAGCGGACGTGCCCGCGGCTGGCGTGCTCGCCTGCTGGATGGTGAGGCTCTGAGGTTGCGTGCGCCAATTCAGGAGGTCGGGCTTGAACAGGGCGACGACGAACAACACGCCCAAGGCCACCGTGGTGGATTGGGCAAAAAGCAACCAGAGTTTGCGCATGTCGGGGAATTTCGCTGATGCGGCGCGGGTTTCGCCGTAGCCGAATTATAGCCGAGCCCCTGCAGACGTTGTTTTGCGGTGACGGCGGGCTTCCGGAGGGTGCGACAAATTGGTTAGAATGCCGGTTTTATCGCAACACGTTCAGGTTAGGCAAACATGAGCCAGGATGTCGAAGGGCAGAAAGTGGATGCGGGCAAACGCAAATTCCTGATCGCGGCGACCAGCGCATTCGGCGGCGTCGCGGCAGCAGGGGTGGCGGTTCCGCTGGTGATGAGCATGCTGCCGAGCGCGCGTGCCAAGGCAGCGGGCGCTCCGGTCGAAGTGGATATCAGCAAGGTCGAGCCGGGCATGCTGCTCACCGCCGAGTGGCGCGGCAAACCCGTGTGGATCGTCAACCGGACACCGGAAATGCTCGCTTTGCTCGGCAAGCACGACGACAAGCTGGTCGATCCCAAGAGCGAAATGCCGCAGCAGCCCGACTATTGCAAGAACGCCACTCGTTCGATCAAACCCGAGTATCTGGTGGCGGTTGGCATCTGCACGCACCTGGGCTGCTCGCCCACCTACCGCAAGGACATCGGCGCGGCTGATCTGGGGGCCGACTGGCCGGGCGGCTTCTTCTGTCCCTGTCACGGTTCGCGTTTCGATCTGGCGGCGCGTGTGTTCAAGGGCGTGCCGGCGCCGACCAATCTGGTGATTCCGCCGCATCAGTACGTCACCGACGCCAAGCTGCTGATCGGTGTCGATTCGCCGAAAGACCACAGCCTGCAAGGAAGCTAATACATGGCCGCCATGGAAAAACTGATGGGTTGGATCGACGATCGCTTCCCGCTTACCGCCACCTACAAGGCGCACCTGTCCGAGTACTACGCGCCCAAGAACTTCAACTTCTGGTACTTCTTCGGCTCGCTGGCACTCTTGGTGCTAGTGCTGCAGATCGTCACCGGCATTTTCCTCACCATGAACTACAAGCCGGATTCGGAGCTTGCCTTCGCGTCCGTCGAGTACATCATGCGCGACGTCGACTGGGGCTGGCTGATCCGCTACATGCATTCCACCGGCGCCTCGATGTTCTTCGTCGTCGTCTATCTGCACATGTTCCGTGGCCTCATGTACGGCTCCTACCGCAAGCCGCGCGAGCTGATCTGGATTTTCGGCGTGCTGATCTATCTCGCGCTGATGGCCGAAGCCTTCCTCGGCTACCTGCTGCCGTGGGGGCAGATGTCCTTCTGGGGCGCGCAGGTGATCGTCAACCTGTTCGCCGCCGTGCCCTTCATCGGCGACGACCTGTCGATCTGGATTCGCGGCGACTACGTCATCTCGGACGCGACGCTGAACCGCTTCTTCGCCTTCCACGTGATCGCGTTGCCGCTGGTGCTGCTGGCGCTGGTCGCAGTGCACCTGGTCGCCCTGCACGAAGTCGGCTCCAACAACCCTGACGGCGTCGAAATCAAGAAGAACAAGGATCCCAAAACGGGCATCCCGCTCGACGGCATCCCCTTCCATCCCTATTACACTGTGAAGGACATCGTCGGCGTCATCGTTTTCCTGATGGTGTTCTCGGCGATCGTGTTCTTCGGTCCGGAAATGGGCGGCTACTTCCTCGAAGCCAACAACTTCATCCCGGCCGATCCGCTGAAGACCCCGCCGCACATCGCTCCGCTGTGGTACTTCACGCCCTTCTACGCGATCCTGCGCGCGGTGCCGCCGATGTTCGGCTCGCAGTTCCCGGGCGTGGTGGCGATGGGCCTGTCGATCGTGCTGCTGTTCTTCCTGCCCTGGCTCGATCGCGGCAAGGTCAAGTCGATCCGCTATCGCGGGCCGATCTACAAGGCATTCCTTGCCGCCTTCATCGTGTCCTTCGTCGGACTGGGCTACCTTGGCCTGCTGCCGTCCACGCCAGTCGCGACAATCTTCGCCCAGGTCTTCTCGGTGATCTACTTCCTGTTTTTCCTGTTGATGCCCTGGTATACCTCGATCGACAAAACCAAACCGGAACCGGAAAGGGTGACTGGCTAAATGAAACGCTTGAAGAAATTTCTCTTGCTGCTGGCGGCAGTCCCCGTCATCGCCTTCGCGAGTGAGGCAGAGGTCCACCTGGACAAGGCGCCGGTCAACCTGTCCGACCAGGACTCCCTGCAACGCGGCGCGCGCATGTTCATCAACTATTGCCTCAACTGCCACAGCGCAGCCTCGATGCGCTACTCGCGCCTGCAGGACATCGGCCTCACGGAAGAACAGATCAAGGACAACCTGCTGTTTACCGCCGAGAAACCCGGTGAATTGATGAAAGTCGGCATGACGCGGGCCGACGCCAAGCTCTGGTTCGGCGCCACCCCGCCCGACCTGTCCGTCATTGCCCGTTCGCGTGGCGCCGACTGGCTGTACACCTACCTGCGCGGCTTCTACCGCGATCCGTCGCGTCCCACCGGCTGGAACAACACGGTGTTCGACAAGGTCGGCATGCCGCACGTGATGTGGAGCCTGCAGGGCGAGATGCAGCCGGTTTACAAGAAGGATGGCGAGCATGAAGTCGTCGAGCGCCTCGAACTCGTCAAGCCGGGCAGCGTCACCTTGGCCGAATACGATGCCATGGTCGGCGATCTGGTGAACTATCTGGTATGGATGGGTGAGCCGGGTCAGGTCCAGCGCAAGCAGATCGGTCTGATCGTGCTGGCCTTCCTGGCGGTCTTCTTCGTCTTCGCCTATTACCTGAAGAAGGAATTCTGGAAAGACGTGCACTGAACGCGCCGGACACCTCCCGCCAACAGCCGGCATGCGTCCGGCTGTTGGCGTTTTAAGCATTTAGACACGCACCATACGCAACACGAAAGGGAGCCCCCGCCATGATGACCCTGTATTCCGGCAGCACCGATCCTTACAGCCATCGCTGCCGCATCGTCCTGTTCGAAAAAGACATGGACTTTGAAGTCATCGATGTAGACATGCACAACAAGCCCGAGGAAATCGCCAGCATCAGCCCCACTGGCAAGATGCCCGTGCTGGTGGAGCGCGACCTCGTGCTGACCGAGTCCAACATCATCAACGAGTATATCGACGAGCGCTTTCCGCACCCGCAATTGATGCCGCCAGACCCTGTGATGCGTGCGCGTGCCCGTCTGGTGTTGTTCAATTTCGAACACGACCTGTTCACCCATGTGAACACGCTGGAGCATTCGCTCAGCAAGGCCTCGGATAAGGCGCGCGCCGAAATCCGCGACAGCCTTTCCCAGCTCACGCCCATCCTCACCAAGCAGAAATACCTGATGAACGACGAGTTCTCCATGCTCGACGTGGCCATCGCCCCGCTGCTGTGGCGCCTTGAACACTATGGCATCGAGCTGCCGAAGATGGCCGCGCCGGTATTGAAGTATCGTGAGCGCCTGTTCAGCCGCCCGGCCTTCATCAACGCGCTCACGCCCACCGAAAAGGCCTTGCGAAAATAAGCCGGCGGACACGTGGCCGAACTATCCACCAAGCCGTATCTCATCCGCGCACTCTATGAATGGTGCGTGGATTCTGGCTACACGCCGCAGATCCTCGTTGCGGTGGATGCGCATACCCGCGTTCCGCCGGGGTTCGTGAAAGACGGCCAGATCGTGCTCAACATCAGCGCAGGTGCGACTCGCGACCTCAAGCTCGACAACGACTGGATCCAGTTCTCGGCGCGCTTCGGTGGCGTGTCGCACGAGATCGCCGTGCCGGTTGGACGCGTCGCAGCCATCTTTGCCCGCGAGAACGGCCAGGGGCTGCACTTCGAACCCGAGGACGGTTCACCCGAACCCTCGCCGTCGCCCGGCGACGCGCCTGCCCCCGTCAAGGGCCGGCCCGCGCTCAAGGTCGTCAAATAATTTGAATGTACTCCGTAGCGGCGCCGCTATAATGGTGCCCACGCCGCTTTAGCTCAGGGGTAGAGCAACCGCCTTGTAAGCGGTAGGTCGTCAGTTCGAATCCGACAAGCGGCACCATAAAACGACCTGGCGTTTCAATAAATACAATAAGTTACAGCGCGTCCGCTTTCTATCGGTTTCTCCTGCTTACTATCATTTTTATTCGTTTATCACCCCGGCGGGTGACGGCATGGTGACAGGTCGCCCGTAAGCCGCCTTTGTTACCGATGTACGAAAAGCGTGGCTGATAATGTTTGTCACCAATTTTTCGACAATCGCTTGAATTTTTTTACGAGGCTGGTAACCGCGGATTCAATTTCGAAGTGCAACTCTGATAACAGCTTGAGTGGGCAAGATGTGAGAGCATCCGGGCCCCTCGACCGCCAAGTCAAAGTTG
>JAIWOS010000046.1 GCA_020217265.1 Thiobacillus sp.
GCACGCGCGGCGAGTTCGTCGTCGTCGTGCATCCGCCCGCGGCCGCCGAGGCCGCGGGCGACCCGGAGGCGCTGCGCGTGCTCGACATCCTCGCCGCCGAACTGCCGCCGCCGCTCGCCGCCAAGCTCGCCGCCAAGATCACCGGCCGCACCAAGGCCGAGCTCTACCAGATGACCCTCAAGCAAAAATGACCGACACGATCACCCTCACCCGCCCCGACGACTGGCACATCCACTT
This sequence comes from Thiobacillus sp., assembly GCA_020217265.1. Lineage (GTDB taxonomy): Bacteria > Pseudomonadota > Gammaproteobacteria > Burkholderiales > Thiobacillaceae > Thiobacillus. The sequence goes on from JAIWOS010000046.1 coordinate 238, forward strand.
CCGCGACGGCGCCGCCATGGCAAGTGTGCTGCCCGATACCGCGCGCGTGTTCGGCCGCGCCATCGCCATGCCCAATCTCAAACCGCCGGTGACGACGACCGCACTCGCCGCCGACTACCGCGCGCGCCTGCGGGCCGCCGTGCCGGCGGGGACGACGTTCGAGCCGCTGATGACGCTGTACCTCACCGACAACACGTCGCCGGACGAAATTCGCCGCGCGAGGGCGAGTGGCTTCGTCCACGCGGTGAAGTACTACCCGGCGGGCGCGACGACCAACTCCGATTCCGGGGTGACCGAACTCGCGCGCGCCTACCCCGCGATCGCGGCGATGGAAGAAGCGGGCATGCCGCTCTTGCTGCACGGCGAAGTGGTCGATGGCGACATCGACGTGTTCGACCGCGAAGCGGTGTTCATCGAACGGCACCTCACGCGCCTGATGAAGGATTTTCCGCGCCTGAAAATCGTGCTGGAGCACATCACCACGCGACAGGCGGCGGAGTTCGTCGCGGCGGCGCCGGCCAACGTCGCGGCGACGATCACCGTGCATCATCTGCTCTACAACCGCAACGCGATGTTCCGTGGTGGCATCCGTCCGCATTATTACTGCCTTCCCATCCTCAAGCGCGAGACGCACCGGCAGGCGCTGGTGGCGGCGGCGATTTCGGGCAACCCCAGGTTCTTTCTGGGCACCGATTCCGCGCCGCACGCCGTGGGCGCCAAGGAGTCGTCGTGCGGGTGTGCGGGTATCTACACCGCGCACGCGGCGATCGAACTCTATGCCGAGGCGTTCGAGGACGCCGGCGCGTTGGACCGGCTCGAAGCTTTCGCGAGTTTTCATGGCGCCGATTTTTACGGCCTGCCGCGCAACGCCGACCGCGTCACCCTGCGCCGCGAGGCCTGGACCGTGCCGGCCCGGCTGCAATTCGGCAGCGAATCGCTGGTGCCGCTGCGCGCCGGCGAGCCGGTGCGCTGGCGCGTCATCTGAGCCATAAAAACGGCAGACCATCGGGGTCTGCCGTGGTTGGAAGCAAGCCAGCACTTCCAGGAAGCACGCGGCATTGCGCCGCGCGGAGGAGGAGGTTACGGGAACGCCGGGATCGTCGGTTCCACGCCCGAATTCATGGCCTCCGGATGATGCGAGGCGACCAGGGCGCGGATTTCATCCACCCGCCCGGAAGGCGTGTCGACCATCATGAGCACGTGGCCGGCCGCCAATGCCGATTCGAAGGCCTTGAGCCGCGAATTGGGAATCGAACTGGCGACCATGCTCGCGACCCAGGCGCCGAACGCCGCGCCGATCAGGGCGGTGAGCAGGATGGTGACCAGTTGCAGGTCGACGCCGGCAGGCGGGAATAAAATTGCGACCAGTCCGGCCACGATGCCGATGCCGCCGCCGACCGCAAGACCGGTTTCGGCGCCATGGACGACATCGGACTTTTGCAGAATCGACGCTTCGTTCAGGCCGGAAAGCGAAATGCCCTCGCGCGCCATGACATGGATGTGGCTGTCCTCGATGCGGGCCAGCAGCAGTTCGTCGCGGATCTGTCGGGCGCTGGCGGCGTCCGGCACCATGAAATACAGCCTTCGTCTCATGATGACCTCCAATCAGTTCGCGCATGAACCGGATAACCTTTGCTTAGCAAATTGCCCGGCCGAGTCAAGGCGGCATTTATAATCGGCGGTGGAAAAGCCGGTCAGGCAGCCGCTGCCGCTATTGGCGGGAGAGGAAAGTCCGGGCTCCACAGAGCAGGATGACGGCTAACGGCCGTACGCCGCGAGGCGAGGAACAGGGCCACAGAGACGAGCAAGCTCCTTCGGGAGTGGACGTGAAACGCGGTAACCTCCATCCGGAGCAACACCAAATAGGCGGACGATGACGCTGCTCGCCGAGTCCGCGGGTAGGTGGCTTGAGCCGGCCAGCAATGGCCGGCCTAGAGGAATGGCTGCCCACGACAGAACCCGGCTTATCGGCCGGCTTTTCCACTACCTATTTAATTCAATGGGTTATGTGTTTTTCCTAAAACCGTGCAAAAAATAATTACCTAAGCCCCGGTTTTTCCAGAAACTTATCCACACCCGTAAACCACCCCTAAGTCTTTGAGGCATAGGGGTTTTTTTACGTTCGCCGTATTGACCCCCCCAAAACTATCCCCTATAGTGGGTACAAGTGGTTATCGGTGGGAACTTGTGGGAGAATTCGCCCCGCCCGTCGTGGCCAGATTATTAGAGGAAGAGACATGTTCAGGGGGGTGGCGACGGTCAGTCTGGATAGCAAGAGCCGGCTCGTGGTGCCGGCGCGCTATCGTGACGCCCTCCTGGTGAACGGCGGCGGTCGGGTCGTGGTCACGGCCGATCCGACCCGATGCCTGCTGCTCTATCCCCTGCCCGAATGGGAGCCGATCGAAAAGAAGCTCAACGGCTTGTCCGACTTCAATCCCCGCACCCGCAGTCTCAAGCAGTTGCTCGTCGGCTACGCGCACGACATGGACATGGACGGCGCCGGTCGCATTTTGCTGCCGCCCATGCTCAAAAAATTTGCCGAACTCGATAAAAACGTGGTGATGGTGGGGCAGGGCAGCAAGATCGAACTGTGGACCGAGGCGCGCTGGGAAGACAAGGTCGCCCAGGCGCTGGAGTTTGGCGGAGACGATGCGCTGCCGGCCGAACTCGAAGGCTTTACGTTGTGACGACGCCCGCCCATGTGCCGGTGCTGGCACACGAGGCGGTGGCGGCGCTGGCGATTCAACCGGGGGGAATCTATGTGGATGCCACCTTCGGACGCGGCGGCCACAGCCGGCTGATTCTCGACCGGCTGGATGCGAATGGCCGCCTGATCGCGCTGGATCGCGATCCGGAGGCCATCCGGGCCGGCGCGGGTTTGTCCGATCCGCGCCTGACGCTGGTGAGGCGCGCGTTTTCGAACCTGGGTGAAGTGCTCGATGTGTTGGATGTGGCGCGAGTGAACGGGATTCTGCTGGATATCGGCGTGTCGTCGCCGCAGCTCGACGACCCTGCGCGTGGATTCAGCTTCCGCTTCGATGCGCCGCTCGACATGCGCATGGATCCGGAATCCGGCCCGTCCGCGGCGGACTGGCTGGCTACGGCGACAGAGGGGGAGATCAGTGAAGTCATCCGCGAGTACGGGGAAGAGCGGTTTGCTCGATCGATTGCGCGCGCGATTGTTGCGGCACGGCAAAGCGAGGCGATCCGGACAACGGGGCAACTTGCGAACCTCATCGCGGCAAGCGTCAAAAAGCGCGAGCCGGGGCAACACCCCGCCACGCGCAGCTTCCAGGCTCTACGGATTTTTCTCAACCGCGAACTCGAAGAATTGAGCGCCGTGCTGCCACAATGCGTTGACAGACTCCTGCCGGGCGGGCGCCTCGCGGTGATCAGCTTTCATTCGCTCGAAGACCGCATCGTCAAACGCTTCATGCGCGACGAGGCGCTGGGCGAGCAGCCGCCCGCGCGCCTGCCGATCCCCGCCGCCATGCTGAAGCCCGGCCGGCTGAAACTCGTCGGCCGGGCGCAGCACGCGTCGGCAGCCGAAGTCGCCGCCAACCCGCGCGCGCGCAGCGCGGTGCTCCGGGTGGCGGAAAGGGTGGTCGCGTGAGCCGGCTCAATATCGCGCTCGCCATCGTATTGGTGGCCTGTGCGCTGGCGGTGATCCAGGCGCAGCATCGGTCCCGCACCTATTTCGTGGAGCTGGAACGCCTGAAGAAAGAGGCGCGCGTACTCGACGAACAATGGGGGCGTCTGCAGCTGGAGCAGGGCACCTGGGCCAATCCGGCGCGCATCGACGCGGTGGCGCGCGAGCGGCTGGGGCTGATTGCGCCGCCGCAGGAACGCATCCACGTCGAAACCCTGGCGGATGCGCCATGAACTACCACTCGCGCAAACTCCTCAAGCTGCATCTCGCGCCGTGGCGCATGGCCACGGTGGCGGGCCTGCTGCTCGGCGGGCTGACGGTCGTGGCCGGCCGCGCCTTCTACCTGCAGGGGCTCAATACCGATTACCTGCAGGGCAAGGGCGACGCCGTCGCCAACCGCAATCTCACCCTGCCGGCGCACCGCGGCCAGGTCACCGACCGCTACGGCCAGCTGCTGGCGATCAGCACGCCGGTCGAGACGCTGTGGGCGCGCGCGGCCGATCTCAGGCTCACCGGCGCGCAGCGGGCGCACCTGGCCCGGGTGCTGGACATGCCCGAACGTGATCTCGAGAAACGTCTGGCACACCGGATGCGCGGCGAATTCAGCGTCAGCCGCCAGCTGACGCCCGAGCAGGCCGCCGCGGTGGCCGCCATGGGGGTGCCGGGGCTGATCCTGCGGCGCGAGTTCCGCCGCTTCTATCCGGCCGGCGAGGTGGCGGCGCACGTCGTCGGCTTCACCAATATCGACGATGTCGGCCAGGAAGGCGTCGAACGCGCCTACCAGAACTGGCTGGCCGGCCGCGCCGGCGAGCGTCAGGTGCTGCGCGACCGCCGCGGCAACACGATCCGCGACCTGGCGCCGATCAAGACCGCGCAGATGGGCGGCAATCTCGCGCTCGCGCTCGACCTCAAGATCCAGTTCATCGCGCATCGCGAGCTGGCGGCCGCCATCGCCCAGCACAAGGCCAAGGGCGGCAGCATCGTCGTGCTCGACGCCAAGACCGGAGAAATCCTGGCGCTGTCGAACCAGCCCGACTTCAATCCCAACAACCGCCGCAATTACCAGCCGGGGCCGATGCGCAACCGCGCGGTGATCGACACCTTCGAGCCGGGGTCCACCGTCAAGCCCTTTGTCGCCGCCGCCGTGCTCGAACGCGGGCTGGTGCATCCCGACACCGTGCTCGACACACCGCCCACCTTCAAGGTCGGCCCCAAGCTGGTGCGCGACGAACATCCGCACCCCAACATGACGGTCACCGAGGTGATCCAGAAATCGAGCAACGTCGGCGCCGCCAAACTGGCGCTCATGCTCAGCCCGCAGCAGCACTGGGAAGTGCTGAACCGTGCCGGTTTCGGCCAGCTGCCGGGCTCGGGATTTCCCGGCGAAACCGCCGGCCGCCTGCGCGGCTACGCCAGCTGGAAACCGGTCGAGCAGGCCACCATGGCCTACGGCTACGGGCTGTCGGTGAGCCTGCTGCAACTCGCGCGCGCCTACATGGCTTTCGCCAACGACGGCGAGGTGATGCCGCTGTCCTTCCTAAAGCGCGAACCGCAGGAAATCGTCGGCGAGCGGGTGTTCTCGCCCACCGTCGCACGCGAGGTGCGCGCCATGATGGAGACCGTCACCCAGGAAGGCGGCACCGGCACCCGCACCCGCGTGCCCGGCTACCGCGTCGCCGGCAAGACCGGCACCGCGCACAAGCTGGTCGACGGCCGTTACGCGCCCGACCGTTATCTCTCGTCCTTCGTCGGCATGGCGCCGGCCTCGAATCCGCGTCTCATCATTGCCGTGGCCATCGATGAACCGTCCGACGGAGTGTATTACGGCGGCAGCGTGGCCGGCCCGGTGTTCGCCCAGGTCATGGCGGCCAGTCTGCGCCAGCTCGGGCTGCCGCCGGATGCGCCGGAAACCGCCACCCGCATGACCTTGAACGCGGCCAGGCCGGGCGGGGGCGCGTGATGGCGAAGGCCGGCGCCCGTCCCCTGTCCCCGGCGCTCGCGATCCGCGAGCCGGTGTCGCACATCCTCGAACGCCTCGGCGTGCCGGTGACGGAACTCGTCAACGACAGCCGCCGCGCCATGCCCGGCACGGTGTTCGCCGCCTACCCCGGCGAGACGCGCGACGGCCGCGACTTCATTCCGCAGGCGGTGGCGCAGCGGGTCGACGGCGTGCTGTGGGACGCCGACCACTTCCAGTGGGACCCCGCGCTGCCGGTCGCCAATGCCGGCGTGACCGACCTGCGGCACCGCATCGGCGAAATCGCCGCACACGTCTACGGCGAACCCTCGCGCGCCATGCACATGGTCGGCGTCACCGGCACCAACGGCAAAACCTCGGTCGCGCACTGGATCGCCCAGGCCCTGACCCGGCTGGGGCGCAAAACCGCCATCGTCGGCACCGTCGGCAACGGCTTTCCCGGCGCGCTTGCGCCCAGCCTCAACACCACGCCGGACGCCATCGCGCTGCAGCAGCGGCTGGCGCACTACCGGCAGCAGGGCGCGGCGGCGTGCGCGATGGAAGTCTCGTCACACGGCCTCGCGCAGGGGCGCGTCAACGGCACCGCGTTCAACGTCGCCGTGCTCACCAACCTGTCGCGCGACCATCTCGACTACCACGGCGACATGGACAGCTACGCCGCCGCCAAGGCGAGGCTGTTTTCCTGGCCCGGCCTCGACAGCGTCGTGCTCAACCTCGACGACGCCTTCGGCCAGCGGCTCGAAGGCGAAACCCGCCCGGCCCGGGTCGCGGGCTATGGCTTTGCGCGCGGCGCCGTCGTCGGCACGAACCTGCGCCTCACCCGCGCGGGGCTGGCCATGAAGCTCTGCACCGACTGGGGCGACGCGGACATCGAATCACCGCTGCTGGGGCGCTTCAACGCCAGCAATTTGCTCGCCGTCGCGGCCACGCTGCTGGTGTCCGGCGTCGCGCTCGCCGATGTCGGTGTGGCGCTCGCGCACGTCGTGCCGCCGCCCGGCCGGATGGAAACCTTCGGCGGCGGCGCGCAGCCGCTGGTGGTGGTCGATTACGCGCACACCCCGGACGCGCTGGAAAAAGTGCTCGCCGCCCTGCGCGAAACCACCGAGGGCGGCCGGCTGGTCTGCGTGTTCGGCTGCGGCGGCAACCGCGACAAAGGCAAGCGCCCGCTCATGGGCGAGGCCGCGGTCCGGCGCGCGGACGAGGTCTGGATCACCAGCGACAACCCGCGCCACGAAGACCCGCGCGCCATCATCGACGACATCCTGGCGGGCGTGCGCGGCGTCGGCGCGAAGGCGCCGCATGTCGAGCCCGACCGCGCCCGCGCCATCTTCGAGGCCGTCGGCGGCGCGCACCAGGGCGACGTCGTCCTCATCGCCGGCAAGGGGCACGAGGACTACCAGGAAATCGGCGACGAACGCCACCCGTTCTCCGATGCGGCGATGGCGAGAAAGGCACTGGCTGCGTGGACATGAGCGACCGAGCCTGCGCAGCTGCGAGCACCGCGAATGGCCACCTGCGCCGACGCGGGGTTTCCGCTCATCCGGATTCTGCCGGAGGCGCAGACATGAGCGACCGAGCCTGCGCAGCTGCGAGCACCGCGAATGGCCACCTGCGCCGACGTGCGGACGGCGGATGTGCGCACGCCCGAACGGAGGCGCAGACATGAATCTCAAACTTTCCGAGGCCGCCGCCATGCTGGGCGTGCCGTTTTCCGGCAACGACGCCGCCGTGCAGCGCGTGTCCACCGACAGCCGCGCGATTCGCCCGGGCGATCTTTTCATCGCCTTGCGCGGCGAACGGTTCGACGGCGGCGCCTTCGCCGCGCAGGCGCTCGCGCAGGGCGCGGCCGGCGTCGTGCTCGACGCCACGCAGGCGCCGGCGATC
>JAIWOS010000047.1 GCA_020217265.1 Thiobacillus sp.
CGCAGACCATCGCCGTTGCGGAACAGCCCGACGCGCTCGGTCATGATGCGTTCCATGCGGTGGCGCAACTCGACCGCGTTCTCCTTGCCGGGCCGCCCCGCCAGCCGCCGCAGGCGGGCCTGTTCGCGCGCCACGAAATCGCGCGCCAGGGCACTGGACATGCCCTGCTCGCCCTGTGCCGAATCGCAGAAATCGGCCACATACTCGCCCAGCAGCATGCCGGCCACCACGGTTTCCGCCACCGAATTGCCGCCCAGGCGATTGAAGCCATGCAGATCCCAGCAGGCCGCCTCGCCGCAGGCGAACAGGCCGGACAGCCAGGGCGACTCGCCGCGATGGTCGGTGCGCACGCCGCCCATGGAATAGTGCTGGGTGGGGCGCACCGGGATGTAGTCGCGCGCCGGATCGATACCCAAGAAATGCTGACAGATGTCCTTCACCTCGCGCAGGTTGCGCTCGATGTGCGCGGCGCCGAGCCAGGTGATGTCGAGCCAGAGATGCTCGCCGTAGCGCGAAGGCACACCCTTGCCCGCGCGCATGTGCTCCGCCATGCGCCGCGACACCACGTCGCGCGAGGCGAGCTCCTTCTTCTCCGGCTCATAGTCGGGCATGAAGCGGTGGCCGTCGATGTCGCGCAGTACGCCGCCGTCGCCGCGGCAGCCTTCGGTGACCAGGATGCCGGCCGGCACGATGGCGGTGGGATGGAATTGCACCGCCTCCATGTTGCCCAGGCGGGCGACACCGGTTTCCAGCGCCAGCGCGGCGCCCATACCTTCGTTGATCAGGGCGTTGGTGGAAACGCCGTAGATGCGGCCGTAGCCGCCGGTGGCCAGTACCGTGGCGCGCGCCAGACAGGCGGCCAGTTCGCCGCTGACCAGGTCACGCGCAACCACGCCGTGGCAGCGCTCGCCGTCGTGGATCAGGGCCAGCGCCTCGACCCGTTCACGCACCGGGATGGCATCGGCGATGGCGCGGTCGCCCAGCGCATAGAGCATGGCGCGGCCGGTGCCGTCCGAAGTGTGGCAGGTGCGCCACTTGCGCGTGCCGCCGAAATCGCGCGCGGTGATCAGACCATGCGCCGCATCGCGTTCGTCGAGGACGACGCGCTCGCCGTTGATCACGGCCTCGTGGGCGCCGGCGCGCACCCGGTTCCAGGGCACGCCCCAGGCCGCCAGTTCGCGTACCGCCTTGGGCGCCATGTGCGCGAACATGCGCGCGACGACCTGGTCACAGCCCCAGTCGGAACCGCGCACGGTGTCCTCGAAATGCACGTCCTCGTTGTCGCCCTTGCCCATCGCGCAGTTGCCCAGGCTGGCCTGCATGCCGCCCTGAGCGGCGACGGAATGCGAACGCTTGGCCGGCACCAGCGACAGGATCAGCGGCTCCAGGCCGCGCCGCTTGACGCCGATGGCGGTGCGCAGACCGGCCAGGCCGCCGCCGATCACCAGCACGTCGGCGTGGATCAGCTTCACGAGACGCTCCGTTGCCAGGTAGGCACGTAGGGTTCGCCGGCATGCGGGGCATGCTCGATGCCCAGCCTGACGTAGGCGCCGAGGGTAACCAGGCCGAGCGCGACGAAGAACACCGTGAAGCCCCACTTCAGTCCCATCAGGCGTCTGCGCGCCGTCCCGCCGACCGCCAGCCACTTGACCGCCAGCCGGTACAGGCCGACCCCTGCGTGCAGTTCAACCAGTAACAGCAGCAGCAGATACAGCGGCCACATTCGGCCGCTCCACACCCGGTCTGCGGACTCGTAGGGGCCGATCAAGTCGGGATGGGCCATCATGATGTACAGATGCACCGGCGCCAGGAACAACATGCCGAAGCCGGTGATCACCTGCACCAACCACAGCGTCGTGTCGCCGTGCCGCATGTCGCGCATGTGCCGCCAAAACACCGCATGCTGGCGCCAGTGGCCGGGGAACTTGCGCAGCCCCAGCCAGGCATGGACAACGAACAGCATGAAGATGCCCGCCACGAACGACGACACCAGCCACGGCAGCGATCGGCCGAAAAGGTAATAACCCTCGAAGAACCGCGTCACCCGCCACATCGCGTCTGCGCCGAGCAGGATGGAGGCGACGAACAGCATATGCAGCCACATGAACAGGGCCAAGAACAGCCCCGTGGCGCTTTGCAGCACATCGAGGCGCGCCGGCCATGGGCCGGGAGAATCAGGAGCGGGCATGATTGACGACAACGACATCCGATGATCATGTTAGCGCGGAACCGCGCGTGTCGCAGCCCGAAGCGGAATCTGCCTACCTGTGCGTCGGCAACTCGCGCATTGCAGCCTCGATCCAGGCCTCGGTCTGCGCCAGCACCTCGGCGGGCTTGCGCCCGGTGGTATCGATGGCGGGTCCGATGCGCACCCGGATCTCGCCGGAGTGCTTGATGAAGGCGTTTCGCGGCCAGTACAGGCCGGCATCATGAGCCACCGGCACGACCGGCACGCCAGCCTTGACCGCGAGCCAGGCGCCACCGATCTGGTAGTTGCCCTTCTCGCCCGGCGCGACGCGCGTGCCTTCGGGAAAGATCAGCACCCAGAAACCGCTCGCCAGGCGTGCCCTCCCCTGGGCTTCGATCTGGCGCAACGCCTCGCGGCCAGCCGCGCGATCGATGGCGATGGGGCTGAACAGAGCCAGCCCCCAACCGAAGAACGGGATGCGCAGCAGGCTCTTCTTCAATACGAACGATATCGGCGGAAATATCTGCTGAAAGGCGATGGTCTCCCACGCGGACTGATGCTTGGCCATGATCACCGCGGGGCCGGGCGGCAGATGCTGCAAGCCATCGACACGATGACGGATGCCCAACACGACACGCGCCAGCCAGATCACGGCCCGACCCCACCATGCGATGACCCGATAGCGCTCAAGCGGCGGCAGCACGAAGGTCGGCAGGATCAGCACGCTGAACGGGATGGTCAGCACGATCTGCGCGAGCAGGAACAGTAAGGATCGCAGTAACGCCATGCCTCAGCCCGCCTCGGCGATGATCGCCTGCGCCGCTTCGTAGAGATTCTCGAACACCGGCACACCGGCGGGCAACTCGCCACCTTGCAGGGTGCGCAAACCCTTGCCGGTCTTGACCAGCATGGGGCGCGCGCCCGCAAGCAGCGCCGCCTGCACGTCGCGCAGCGCATCCCCCACCGCGGGCACGCCGGCGAGGTCAAAATGAAAGCGCGCGGCGATATCCAGGAACAGGCCCGTATTCGGCTTGCGGCAGGCACAGCGCGAATCGGCCGCGTGCGGGCAGAAGAACACCGCATCGATGCGCCCACCGAGTTGCCCGGCGAGCTTGTGCATCTTGGCGTGGATCGCGTTGAGCGTGGCCATGTCGAACAGCCCGCGGCCGACACCGGATTGGTTCGACGCCACCACCACGCGGAAACCGGCCTGATTCAACTGGGCTATGGCCTCCAGGCTGCCGGGGATGGGCTGCCATTCCTGTGGGCTCTTGATGAACTGGTCGGAATCGAAGTTGATGACACCGTCGCGATCGAGTATCACGAGTTTCATGAGTGCTCCCCAAACAGTCCTCAGTCCGACGCCCAGCAGTCACGACCGCGCTGCCGCGCCACACGCAGCGCTGCCTCACTGCGCCGCATCAAAGCCGCGAACGGCTCGCCGGCATGCACCCGAGCCATGCCGACGCTGACGGTGAAATGGATGGTGCCACCGCTCAGACGCGCCGGTGCGGCGCGCGCGGCGCGCACGAGATCGTCGGCGAACAGATCGCACTGGCGCGCGTCACGGCGCGCCAACAACACGGCGAATTCCTCACGTCCCAGGCGCGCCACCAGATCATCACTACAGGCACCTTGACGGCATACGTCGGCCAGCGCGCGTACCAGCGTTTCGCATTCGCTCTGGCCATACGTATCGACCAGTTGCTGATAGAAATCGATTTCGATGCGGAGCAGCGCACTCACTTCGCCACGCCGTTGCGCCACCTCCAACTCACGTTCCGCCTGGGTCAGAAAACGCCGGCGATTGGCGATGCCGGTGAGATCGTCCTGATCCAGCAGGTCACGCAACTCGCCTTCCAGACGCTCGCGCCGCTCGACCTCCCCCTGCAGCCGCTCGTTGGCCAGACGCAACACCTGCGCGTCCCGATAGCCCTCGCGTTCCTGACGCGACAAACGATGCGCGGTCAGCGCGCCGATGATGTTCACCGCCAGCAGCATCAGCCCCAGACCGAACAGGTTGCCCGCGGAAAAGTGGAAATGCTGGGACAGCAACCACAGGAATACCAATGACCCCACCAGCGCGAGCGACAACGAGGCAAGGAAACGATTGGGGATGAAGACATAGATGGCCATCAGCATCACGCAGAACGTCATGGCGTGCCAGCCCGGCTCGTAATCGCGCAAAAAGGTGCTGGACAGGAAGCCGGTCAGGGCCAGCCCGGCGACCAGAGATGGCGTGACGCCATCCATCATGGCGCGCCAGAAGCGGCGTGCGGTGAAAGCCGCGAGCAGACCGAACCCGGCGACGGTGAGACGGGTGAGAAACAAGACCTGGTAGGCTTCACCATCGCCGATATTGAAGTAATCGACCACGGTGAACAGCAGGTAGAACAGCGCGGCGATGCCGACGCTCCAACGCGTGTCGCGCACCCGGCGCGGGTGCGCGGCTTCGCGGAAGGCCAGTTCGACCGTTGCGTCGCGGAACTCGGCACTGACCCGCGAGATACGGTAGTCGATGCCGGCCGGCGCCTGACGACACGCCGCAGCCGTCATTGCGCGCCGAGTTGGGCGATGTCGGCGACACTGTTCATCAGTTGCCCCAATGACGCCAGCAGCGCCAGCCGATTGGCGCGCACCAGCGGCTCCTCGGTCATGACCATGACTTCATCGAAGAAACGGTCCACCGGCGCCTTCAACGCCGCCAGGCGCAGCAGTGCGGCGACATAGTCCAGGCCGGCGAGCGCGGATTCGATACCGGGACGCGCGCTCTCCAGCGCGTTGAATAACGCGTGCTCCGCATCTTCCTGAAACAGCGCGGCGTCGATCCGTTGGGCGTGCGCGTCCGCCTTGCGCAGCAGGTTGTGGATGCGCTTGTTGGCCGCGGCCAGCGCCGCCGCCTCGGGCAGGCGGCTGAACTCGGCCACGGCCGCGAGGCGTGCCGGCACGCGATCGATGCGGCGCGGATGCTGACTCACCACCGCCTCCACCTGATCGCCCGGCGCGCCCTGATCCTTCAGATAGACGCGCAGGCGGTCGAGCATGAACGAGAACACATCCAGCGCCACACTCGTGGCGAGCTGCTCCGGGGCGAACTGCGCGCGCGCCATTTCCAGCAGATCCGGCAAATCCAGCGGCAGGGTCTTCTCCATCAGCATGCGCAGTACCCCCAGCGCGGCGCGGCGCAACGCGAACGGATCCTTGTCACCGCTGGGCACCAGACCGATGCCGAAGATGCCGACCAGGGTGTCGAGACGGTCCGCCAGCGCGACCGCCAGGGCGATGTTGCCTTCGGCGAGGGTGTCGCCGGCGAAGCGCGGCAGATAGTGGTCGCGGATGGCGTCGGCAACCCGGGCGTCCTCGCCATCGTGCAGCGCGTAGTAACGCCCCATGACGCCTTGCAGCTCCGGGAATTCGCCGACCATGTCGGTCACCAGGTCGGCCTTGGCCAGTTCCGCGGCGCGCATGGCCAGCGCCTCATCCGCGCCCAGGGCGGCAGCGATGGCGCCCGCCAGCTTGACCAGCCGGCGCACGCGCGCGCCCAGACTGCCCAACCGGTTGTGATAGACCACGTCATCCAGCGCGCCGACACGCGATGCCAGCGGCTGCCTGCGGTCCTGGTCATAGAAGAACTTGGCGTCGGCCAGCCGCGGGCGCACCACGCGCTCGTTGCCGCCGATGACTTCCCGGGCGTCTTCCGGACGGATATTGGCGACGACCAGAAAACGATGGGTCAGACGGCCGGCGGCGTCGAGCAGCGGAAAATACTTCTGGTTGGCCTTCATGGTCAGGATCAGACATTCCTGCGGCACATCCAGGTACTTCGCCTCGAACTGGCACAGCAGCACGTTGGGCCGCTCCACCAGCGCGGTAACCTCGTCCAGCAGCGCCTCGTCCTCCACCGGCCGCACGCCGCCGCCCACCTCGTCGGCCCTCACCCGCAACTGCCGGACGATGTCGGCGCGCCGCCGGGCGAACCCGGGAATCACCGCGCCCTCGGATTCCATCTGGGCTTCGTAGCCATCCGCATGCCCAATCGACAACGGATGCCTGTGCGCCTCGAACCGGTGCCCGGACGTTTCCCGCCCGGCGACCAGGCCCAGCACGGCCACCGGCACGACGTCCGCGCCGTGCAGCGCCAGCAGGCCGTGGGCCGGGCGCACGAAGTTCACGGTAGTCCAGCCATCGGCCAGTTGATAGGACATGACCTTGGGAATCGGCAGGCGCGCCAGCACTTCCTCCAGCGCCACGCCCAGACCCTGGGCGAGCGTGACTCCGGGCACCATACGATCGTGGAACAGGGCTTCCGCCTTGCCGTCGATCGCCCGCCTGAGATGGGCAACCGCATCGGCGCCCAGCCCCAGCGTCGCCAGACGCTTGAGTAATGCCGGCGTCGGTCGACCCTGCGGGTCCAGGCCGACGCCGACCGGCATCAGCCTGACGGATTCGGTCCTGTCCGGGGCTACCGCCAGCACGTTCGGCAGGATCACGCCCAGTCGGCGCGGGCTGGCAAAGACACTCGACGGCAAGGAGCCCGCAGGGCACAGACCGCGCTTGGCGAGCCCGTCGCGCAGACCCGCGGCGAAACTTTCGCTCAGCGGCTTCAGCGCTTTGGGCGGCAGTTCCTCGACCAACAGTTCGACCAGAAGGTTATTCGCGCCCATGCTCAAGCCGCCTTCTGCGCGATCTGCGCCAAGACCTCATCCGCCCAGGGCTTGGGCGCCATAGGGAAACCCAGACGCGCGCGCGAGTCCAGATAACTGCGTGCCACGCCGCGCGCCAGGTTGCGGATGCGGCCGATATAGGCGGCTCGCTCGGTGACCGATATGGCGCCGCGCGCGTCCAGCAGGTTGAAGGTATGCGCGGCTTTCAGCACCTGCTCGTAGGCGGGCAGCGCCAGCCGGGTATCCATCAGGTGTTGCGCCTGTTTTTCGTGGGCATTGAATGCGCCGAACAGGAATTCGATGTCGCTGTGCTCGAAGTTGTAGGCGGACTGCTCCACCTCGTTCTGGTGGAACACGTCGCCGTAACGGATGCCCGGCGCGTATTCCAGATCGAACACGTTGTCCACCCCTTGCAGGTACATGGCCAGGCGCTCCAGGCCGTAGGTGATCTCGCCGGTGATCGGCTTGCAGTCGATGCCGCCGACCTGCTGGAAATAGGTGAACTGGGTCACCTCCATGCCGTTGAGCCAGACTTCCCAGCCCAAGCCCCACGCGCCCAGCGTCGGGTTCTCCCAGTCGTCCTCGACGAAGCGCACATCGTTGCGGCGCAGGTCGAAACCGAGCGCACGCAGCGAGTCGAGATACAGTTCGAGGATGTCGCCCGGCGCCGGCTTGAGTACCACCTGGAACTGGTAGTAGTGCTGCAAACGGTTGGGGTTGTCGCCGTAGCGGCCATCCTTGGGACGGCGCGAAGGTTGCACATAGGCCGCCTTCCACGGCTCCGGCCCGAGCGAGCGCAGGAAGGTGGCCGTATGACTGGTACCGGCGCCGACTTCGAG
>JAIWOS010000002.1 GCA_020217265.1 Thiobacillus sp.
CAGCGCCCGGCCTCGGCCCAGTCGCGGCGGTCGCGTGCGAGCCAACCGCGGTAGCGCGCCGCCACCGCCTGCCAGTAGACGTCGCCCGCGCGCTCGACGAGCGCCGCGCCTTCGTCGAGCCGCGCCTGTGCCTCGTCATAGCGGCCCATCTGGCGGTAGAGATTGCCCAGGTTCATCAGGTGCTTGCCGAGGTGGTGGAAATGCCCCTCGGCGCGATTGAGCGCAATGGCCTCTTGCAGCCAGGTTTCAGCCGATTTCACGTCGCCCGCCGCCTGGTAGATGAGCCCGACGTTGTTGAGGCTCGCCGAGCGCTCCGAGAGATCGGGATTGAGCGGGATCGATTCGCGGTAGAACCTCAATGCAGTCTGCGCGTCGCCGCGCGTGTAAGCGAGCCCGGCCAGATTGTGCAGCGCGGTCGCGAGGTTCTGCGGGCTGCGTTCGCGGCGCGCCCACGCCAGCGCAGCCTGGCCGTACTGCCACGCCTCGGCCTCGCGCCCTAGCTTGCGCAGCGTCACCGTGAGCCAGTTGTAGGCATAGGTACGCGCCTCATTCTGTGGTCGCTCCGCCTCAATGCCGCGCAGCATCGTAAGCGCATCATTGAAGTGGCCGGTTTCGTACGCGGCGCGCGCCAGGCACATGCGTGCGGAAAATTCGCCGGGCACGGCGGCCAGCCGGGCCTGCGCTGTCTGCATGGCAGTGGGGTAATCGAAACGGGCCAGCGCCTCGTGGCAGGCGTCGGCGCTGGCCGCACCGGCCCAGGCGGCCAGCGCGCACCCCTCAATCCAGCGGCGAATCGACATAGGCGCGGCCTCCAGGACAGCCCGAGTTGTAGCTCCTGTGGCCGATGCGGCGATAGTCGAGCGGCGCGCCGGGCGCCCCGGTAGCCGGGTTGCGTGCGAAGCCGACCCGCACTTCGCGCAGCATGGGCCGGCGCTTGGCGGGGTCGGGGGTAGCGGGCATCTGGCAGTCGAAGGTGACGGCCTCCTTCAAGGCCGGATCGTTGCGGGCAAGCGCGGCACGCAGCGTGTCGAGCGACACCTCGCGCCCCATGTGGCGCGCAATCTCGGCGCCGAGCGCGCGGTTGACGCGTTCGGTCAGCGTGGCCGAAGCGGCAAAATAGTCTGCCTCGCGCAGGCCCGAACAGCTGCCGTGCTTGGCCCACTGGTAGCGGTCCAGACAGTCCGCCGTGGCCGGCATGACCCGTCCCAGCCGCACCCGGGTATCGGCCGGCAGGGAGATCGCGGGCAGGCGGCAGAAACCGCCGCGCGTCTCGCCCGCGCAGAACGCCGGATGACGGCGGTCGAGCCGGTTCGGCCACAGGCCGTGCAGGGTCAGCGGCATCGCCTTGAACGCCGCTTCGTTCAACTGACGGCATTGTGCGAAGCGGCGCGTACGCCCCGGATTGTCCTCGCAGAATGCGGGCGCGACTGACAGCGCGAGCAGGTAGTAATCGAAATCCGAAGACGCCGCGTAACCCGCCTGCGGCCACAGCGCCCACACCACCAGCAAACCTCTCCAGATCATCTTTCTCCCTCCCGCCCGGCATCGTGCCACAAAGCCGGCGGCGCCCGGAATCCGGTAAAATTCGCCTTTTCCATTTCGCAAAGAGCTTCAATCATGTCCATGGCCGACCGCGACGGCGTCATCTGGTACGACGGCAAACTCGTCCCCTGGCGCGACGCCACCACCCACGTCCTCACCCATACCCTGCATTACGGCATGGGCGTGTTCGAGGGCGTGCGCGCGTACAAGGCCGAACAGGGCACGGCGATCTTCCGCCTGCCCGAGCACACCGACCGCCTGTTCCGCTCCGCCCACATCCTCGGCATGAAAATGCCTTACGACAAGGCAAC
Source organism: Thiobacillus sp. (assembly GCA_020217265.1). Lineage (GTDB taxonomy): Bacteria > Pseudomonadota > Gammaproteobacteria > Burkholderiales > Thiobacillaceae > Thiobacillus. The sequence continues at coordinate 1,854 of JAIWOS010000002.1, forward strand.
GATTTCCGAGGCGCAGCGCATGGTCGTGCGCGAGAACAAGCTCGAATCCGGCTATCTCCGGCCGATGGCCTTCTTCGGCGCCGAGGCCATGGGCATTTCGGCCAAGAATCTCTCGGTGCACGTCATCGTCGCCGCCTGGCCGTGGGGCGCGTACATGGGCGACGACGCGATCGCCAACGGCATCCGCGTGAAGACCAGCTCGTTCTCGCGCCACCACGTCAACATCACCATGTGCAAGGCCAAGGCCAACGGCAACTACATGAACTCCATCCTCGCGCACAAGGAAGCCGAGATGGACGGTTACCAGGAAGCGCTGCTGCTCGACGTCGACGGCTTCGTCGCCGAAGGCTCGGGGGAGAACATCTTCATCATCCGGAACGGCAAGATGTACACGCCCGATCTGACCAGCGCGCTGGAAGGCATCACGCGCGACACCATCATTCAGCTCGCGGCCGAAATCGGCCTGCCGGTGATCGAAAAACGCATCACGCGCGACGAAGTCTATTCCGCCGACGAGGCCTTCTTCACCGGCACCGCCGCCGAGGTCACACCGATTCGCGAACTCGACAACCGCGCCATTGGCGCAGGCACGCGCGGCCCGATCACCACCCGACTCCAGGCGATGTATTTCGACTGCGTCTATGGCCGGGCAGCCCAGCACACCGGCTGGCTCACCCCGGTCGCCTGAGGAGCCGGCCATGAGCGAGCGGCACGACAACACGCAGCGCGTCATCGAGGTGACCGAGGCCGACCTGCCTCTGCACTGCCCGATGCCCCAGCACCTGGACTGGAACGCGCACCCGCGCGTCTACTTGCCGATCGAAACCCGCGGCGATGCGCTCTGCCCCTATTGCGGCACGCTTTACCGCCTGAAAGGCAAACCCAGCGGCGGCGGACACTGAAGCGCCACGCACCCTGATTTAGGAGATCTTCATGAAACGTTTTGCCCCCCTCGCCGCCCTGCTCCTGCTCGCCAGCGCCCCGGCCCTTGCCGCCGGCACGCAGCACGACGTGCAGGCCGAAATGAAGAAAATGCAGGAAGCGCAGGCCAAGCTGATGGCCGCGATGATGAGCGAACAGAAAAGCCGCCTCGGCTACAAGGAAACCATCGCCGCCCTCACGGACGCCGCGAAGAAGCGCGGCTGGGAAGTCGGCCCGGCGGTGGACATGCAGGAAGCCATGCAGAAGGCCGGCCAGAAGAACGCCCGGCCCTTCACCATGCTGACCATGTGCAAGAAGGATCTTGCCGAAAGCCTGCTCAAGGCCCAGGTGGCGAACAAGGCCATGCCGTTTGCCCCCTGCCGCCTGAGCGTGTTCGAAGGCGAGGACGGCAAGACCTACATCGCCAAGCCCAATACCGAGATGATGGCGCAGATGGCCGCGCCCGCCTTCGCGCCCCTCCTGAAGAAGTTCGTCGAGGAGGAAAAAGCCCTGCTCGCCGGCATCGCCGAGTAGGCGAGGCATGGGCTTCCCCACCCCGGAAGCCGCGGAAGCGGCGTTCTACGCAGCATTCGAATCGCGCTCGCTCGACGCCATGATGCAGGTCTGGGCGAACGCCGACCACGTCGCCTGCATCCACCCGCTCGCCGCGCCGCTCAACGGCCGCGCCGCCGTCGCCGCCGGCTGGCGCAGCATGTTCGAAGCCGCCGGCCAGTTCCGCGTCGCGGTCGAGCTTGCGCACGAAATCCGCGAGCCCGACCAGGTGCTGCGCATCGTGCGCGAGTACCTCACCATCGGCCACGAAACCGAACCCCGCCCGCCGATCCTCGCCACCAATCTCTACCGCCGCGAAGCAGACGGCTGGCGCATGGTGCTGCATCATGCCTCGCCGCTGCAGGCGGGGGCCACGCCACCGGAACGCAGTACATCCCCTGTATTGCACTGAATCAGAATTTTCCGCCCGCGCCAATGTACAGGCAGAGCAGGCCAAATCCGAAAAAAAGTGTTCCCCCCGCCAGCGTACCCAGCTCGAACAGGTATGCGTCCTTGGGATGTCCTTGGGGAAAAACCACGGTAACTTTTTCGCCGAGCTCGTAGGGCGCGAAAGAAAAAGTAAAGGCGCTCTTTGCGCGTCCTTCAAGGGTCAAGGGCGCACCCAGCTCGGTCGGATATCGGTAAACCGGGCGACGGGCAATGCGCTTGCCGTTGCGCATGGCGGTGTTTTCCGGTTGCACCGACGGGTGGTAGCGCCCCGCGAGAAAACCGGTGACCTCGCCTTCCACCACGGTGCCCGTCATCCGGTAATACACCGGATAGCCTGCGTCCATCAGTCCTTTGGGGATCAGCCAAAACGACAATCCCAGCAATCCGAGACGTACCAGAAATACTGTCACCCGGCTCATTGGGAATCGCGGCATGTCCACCGCATCGACAGTTTCACGCGTGCCGCAGGGTCAGGCTCACGCATCCGGCTGGCCGATTTGATCTCGACCAGCTGATCCGCCTCCAGTATTCCTGAGCCGTCTGCGTTGATGCGCACAGTCGCCGAACTGCCTGTGCCATCGCCGAAACTGCGTTCCCCCGTATCCAGGGCAGGCAGCATGTCAGGAATACTTCCCTGACGGGTACTGGCCAGCGCATAAACCCCAGGGCCGTTGTATTCACCAATACGTGTTAGCCCAACGGTGATTTTGTTTTGATCGCCCATCGGCAACATGGTCGGCAATTCCAATACGCGCGCAGCTCCGCCCGCAGCCCACTCGGAGCACGATTTGCTCCCCCCGAACCCTGCCACCCCAGACGCCGCCACCGCGCCACTGATATTCGCCTTGAGGCAAAACTTCAGATAGGGCTCACACGCTGCTTTATCTGATTTGGCCTCGGCCACTGATGATTCACCCGCTGCCCCGGATTCGGATAACGCCTGATGTTCCGATTCTCCACAAGCCGCCAGCCACAGTACCAACACCAGCCCGCTCAGGCCTCGATGCCTTGTTTGCATTGTTATCTCCCTAAAAATCAGCACTTCAGCGCCTGATACGCCAGCGCGCGGAATTCCCGCTCTGGCCAGTCACGCCCTACCATGTGTTGCATCATCATGACGCCCACCAATTCGCTTTCTGGATCAACCCAGAAGCTCGTGCGCGCGGCGCCCTCCCAGCCAAACTCACCATTTGCGCCCGGAAAGGCGCAGGAAGCCGCATCGATCCTGATCCTTCCGCCCATGCCAAATCCATAACCGCTGTGCGGCACCGGACCAATCGAAAACGGCAACAGATCCAGCGCAAGCTGGTTACTGCGCATCAGCTGAACGGTTTGTTTGGAGAGCACGCGCACGCCTTCGAATTCGCCTTCGTTCAACAACATTTGCGCAAAACGAAAGTAGTCGCCCATCGTGGAGAACAAACCGTGTCCTCCTCGTGCAAAGGTCGCCAGCCGCCGGGCAGGGTAGGTTTCTTCCACATCACGAACCTGGTGATCGCCCTGTTCCTGAGCGGCCACGATTTGGCTCAAGGTGCTGACCGCCACGTCGGGGCATCCGTGCATTTGAGCGAGGCGAGACATTTTTTCTTGCGCCACCGAAAAACGCGTGTCGTGCATCGCCAGTGGTTTGAAAATGCGTTCAATCAGAAAAACTTCGAGCGGCCATCCCGAAATGATCTCGATGAGGTGCGCCAACACGTCGATCGACAAGCTGTAATGCCAGCGCGTGCCGGGCTGCCAGGCCAGCGGCAGGTGTGCAATTTCATTGGTCAGTTGTGCCAGCGAACGCTCGGCGTATCCCATGAGCTGCGCTTCACGATAGAGCGCCGCCACCGGGTTGTCTTCGAGAAAATCGTAGGTCAGCCCTGCGGTATGGGTCAAAAGATCACGCACCAAGATCGGCCGCGCCAGAGGCTCATAACGCATCCCCAGCGGGGTTTCGACCATGACCCGGCTATGCCCAAATGCCGGGATGTATTGCGCCACGGCATCCTCCAGGCGCACCGCCCCCGTTTCGTACAACTGCAAAAATGCAGCACACACGACGGGCTTGGTCATCGAATAAATGCGGTAGAGCGTATCTGCTGCGAGCGGTGTCTGATGGGCTGCGTCTTGCCAACCCGTCTGCGCAAAATGCACGATCTGCCCGCGATGCGCCAGCAAGGTGGCGATGCCCGGAATGTTGTGCAGCGATGCATAGGCCTGCATCACGGGTTGGATGCGATTCAAGACATCGTCACGCATGCCTTCGCGCACGCCGCCTTCAACGCGCACGCTGTTTGATACCCCAGGCAATCATGCCCAGCCCGGTCAGAAAAAAGACATACGTTTCTGGTTCCGGCACGGCGCCCACATCGCCGTCACTCACGACCCATGCGCGATGTTCCTGGTTGGTCGTTTGAGTTCCAAAACTTCCCCGATCGAGAACAGCAGCCCAAGCCTCGGCGGGGGTCGGTGCATACGCAGCATCATTCCAGTAGAAGTAAGGAAACTCCAGATTGGTAAAGGGTCCTTGATGGTCAAAGCAATGATCCACGTCGACGACATAACACCCGGATACGGCACCGGTGGTGTCGTAGCGACTGGCATTGCCTAGGGTGACATGGAACAGATACGCCATTTCCTTGCTCAGGCTGGTGTAGTTGTAGCTTGCGTCGGTGCTGCCGTCATAGCTGACGGTGTAGTTCATGGCGACGCCATTGAGCGGGCTTACCTTGGGCAGCCGCCAGTTGTCGTAACCGTTGATGTTCAACTGCGCAGCCCAGACGTCCGCTTTGTGCCAGTCCATTTTTCCATCCGCATCATAACCACTGGTCTGGGCGTAATTGGCATCGGCCAGCCAGGTGAGGTTCGACGCAGGGTCGTACCAGGCTTCGAAGGTTGAGGTGTCGCCGTCGAGGTCACGTCCCTGAAGAGACGCATGCGCACCGCTCACTGCGAAGGTCATGGCAAACGCACTCAAGATAAAAATTGCAATTGTTTTCATGGGAGTTCTCTTTTTTGTTGGATATCAATTTATTGGGCATCAAGCGGGTCGTTGGGCACGGCGGGTACGCCAGCCAATGAGTGCCAGTCCCGTCAGCAAAAGCGCATAGGTTTCCGGTTCAGGCACGGCGCCTACATCCCCCGGGTGCACGGCCCACGCGTTATAGGCCACCCCAACCCCTTGATCTTCTTGACGGCCATCAATGGTGAAAGACCAGGCTCGCCCCTGAAACGGGAGATAGCTGGTACCCGACCAGTAATAGCCACGGTTGTGATCGACATTGAACGGGGCACTCAGTAAGCCCCAGTCAGCTTGAGCGACACAATCTCCCGCGCCTGACAGCTGTGGATCGCACTGCGATTTGATATCCAGCGTGTTGTAAAAAAGGTGCGCCATTTCGCTGCCCGTGCTGCCCGCATAGGGCGTACCCTGCTCGCTGATGTTGCTGCCCCGGTCAGCAGTGCCATTCACCGCGATGCCGTACATGAAGTCCACGCCATTCACCGGGCGCACTTCAGGCAAACGCCAATGACCATAGGTTTCTTGCGTTAGCGGGTTATAAAAGCTGAGGTTCGACACCCATGTTTTGGCCTCGTCCCAACTCATGTATCCATCGGCGTCATACCCACTGGTGTAGGCATAACGCGTGTCCTTCAGCCAGGTGATATCGAGCGTCGTGTCGTAATACGCCTCGACGGTCGTCAGGTCGCCGTCGAGATCGCGCCCTTGCAGGGACGCTTGCGCGCTGCCCTGCATGAAGTTCATGGCAAAAAAACCCAGTGCGGCAATGGTGGTCGTTTTCATGGAGTTCTCCGGGATTATTTTTGGGATGAGTTATTCGCGCGCCCCCCGAGCCTGCACGCGCACAGATATTCAGGGGTCAGCAATGAATCGTGCGTGTCAGTACGGAGCGAACGCTCAGTGGATCACGCCTGGCGGGGTAGGTTTGCGCCGGTAAATATCGCCATTGGCGCGCACCAGCCAGGCATTGCCCGCCACATCCACCGCCAGGGTTTTGGCTTTCTGTCCGATGTTCATCCAGGTGTTTCCCGCGCGGCGGTACACCGTGCCTTCGCCGTTCGCCCAATCGCAACCCACGACATAGAGGTGTTTGCCGTTGGCAGCGATGTCGCGCGCACAGCCGTCGATTTTGGCCCAGTTGCTGCCGTCGCGCCGGAAGATGCTCCCGTCGGTGCTGGTCACCCACACGTCACGACCTACAGCCACTTTCTGCGCCGCCCCGCCCGCTTCGCGCCAGCAGCGCCCTGTGGCCAGGTCGTTCTCCTTGCGACAAGACTCGGCGTAGTAAATCTTGTTGCCCCCGGCGCCATTCGGTTCGGCGCTGATCATCCAGAGCCGATCATCGCTGCTGCTCCCCGCAATCGCAGTGATCTGAAGCGGGCTGGTGCCGTGAGTAGTACCCGCGAAATGGTTCCAGAATTGATCCTTTTTCGGGTGTACCCCGGGGTTAAACGGGCGGCTATACAACAGCGCATCCGAGCCGATGGCATATACCCGCCCTCCCGTGTCACCAAACCCCGTGGAGGCGAACTCGCCGTTGATTGCCAGCCAGCTGGCCGCCGCCGGAATCGCATACTGGCGGAGCCCGTTATCCCATCCAAAGCGGTGCATTTGGGTTCCTGCGGGTTCGGGTTCCCAACGTCCGTCCGCTCCCTGCGCACGCCAGGTAAAAATCCCCCCTGCCGCGCCCGACCCAACGCACCCTGCGACTACAACTTGATCCACCGCACCTGCGGCAATCGACTTGGCGCAGCCATTCACGCGCACCCAGTTGTTGTTTTCCAGCACGGAGGTCATCGGCGGCGCGCCCCGGGCAGCGCCCTGAACAGCAGGCACCACTTCGGTCGGGATCCCCTTGGTCCAGTCGGGGGCGGCCTGAGCCAAAGTCGATCCGACCATCATCAAAATCGCCATACAGGGAACAATTTTCGCTAACATGGAGCCTCCAGATTGGTATTAAGTGAAGTGGTTGATTGCCGCAAACAATAATACCAATTGAATACCATTAAACAATATCCATCACCAACATGACCTCGCTTGATCTGCTCGGCCTTGTCGCCACCTGCTTCACCACCTCGTCCTTTATTCCACAGGTGTGGCGCACCTGGCGCACCCGCGACGTCAGCGGCATTTCGCTGCCCACTTACGCCATCATTACTGTGGGGCTTGCGCTGTGGCTTGCTTACGGCATCCTCAAGGAAGACCTGCCTCTGGTCGTGGCGAACGCCATCATGGTCGTTCTCACCGGCGCGATTGCCGCCATGAAAATCCGTTTCGAACCCGAACCGGCATGAGCACCCCCCCTATCCATTCCAAAGCCGATCTGGCTGTGCAACTGGCACCCGACCGCAGCCTGGCTGAGCCCAGCTACCAGCAACTGCGCCGGAAAATCCAGGCCATGATCGAGTCCGGTGAAATCGCAAGCGGCCAGAGTCTGCCTTCCGAGCGTGCCCTGGCAGAAAGTCTGGGGCTCAGCCGCGTTACCGTGCGCCGCGCCTACGCGGAATTGCGCGCCGCCAATTTGCTCGAAACCCATGGCCGCGCCGGGGTGTCGGTCAAAACCCCGCCGCAACTCACGCCGCAACTGGGGCGCCTGAAAGGCTTTACCGAAGAAATGCGCGAGCTGGGCATGGAGCCCTCCACCCGCATGCTCGAACGCAGCGTAACCACCGACCGCACCATAGCCTCGATCTTCGGTCGCCCCTCCACCGCACGCTTTCTGCGCTTGGTGCGTTTACGTCTGGGCGATGGCGTGCCGCTTTCGCGCGAAGTGGCGTGGTACGACCTCACCGCCGCACCTGAACTGGAACACTGGAACGTGGAAGGTTCGGCCTACCGTTTTCTGGCAGAACGCTGTGGCATTGCGCTCTCGCACGGCGAACAAAGCATCGAAGCGGCCATGAGCAGCGCCGAGGAAATGGCCGCCTTCGGTTATGCCGAACCCATGCCCTGCCTGCTGATGAAGCGCAAAACCTTCAGCCGCGCTGGGCAGATCGTGGAATACGTTGAAGGCACTTTCCGGGGTGATGCCTACGCCTACCGCCTGACCCTCAGGTTGGACTAAACCCCAACTCATTACTGCGCGGCAGATGCGCTAGAATGCCTTCGCGCGCGGCGATGTGTGCGCCGCAGGCGTTGCCCACGCGCAGCGCCTCGTCGATCGCAGCACCTCGCGCCAGCGCCCAGACCAGACCACAGCCAAACGCATCCCCCGCCC
>JAIWOS010000076.1 GCA_020217265.1 Thiobacillus sp.
CCAGAAGTTATCTGCTGAACATTGCCTGGTCGGTCGAAAAACCCCAGGAAACGCTGGTGTACCGCATGGACATCGAAACCGTGATGCCACGCGGCCTGGAACCCGCTGCCGATCTCATCAAAACGCGCACCTCGGCGCCCGGCGGGCTGCCCGGTGGCCTGTCTGGCGGCGCACGTCCAAAGCTGAAAGACCTTCAGCGCTGACCCACCCACGAGGATGCCGCCATGAAAGCCATGTCCCTGCTTGCCCTGTTTACCCTCATCAACGCATCTCACGCCGACACCCTGCGGGTGCCCAGCACCCTGCCCATGTCCAATGCAGTGCGCATGAATTCGACCACCGTGCCGGTCGTGCCGCTCCCGGCGCCGCCTGTAAATTCCACCACGACAGAAAGCAGCCTGCCGCTACGCGAACACATCACCACCCGCCCGGCGCTTGATCGCCAGGAATACACCGGAAAAACGATGTACGCAGGCCCCGTCGAACAGCAACTTGCAAAATTGCGGCAACGGGTGGACGAGCTTGAACGCCGCCTGGCGCAATCGGAGAAACGGCTGGCCGAGCACCGGCACACCTACACCACGCATGGAGTTAACCAAATCAATTACCGCACACTGAGAGTTCTGCTGCTCAATGCCGAGGAGCGCGACGGCCTGCTGAGTTTCCCGGGCGGCACCAGTTACCGGGAAACCGGCGCGCCCGTCATGCCGTAGGCACCTCGCCGACCGGCGCCGCTGCCGCCTCGTAGTGAAACACTTTGGAAATGATCCGCCAGCGCGCTTCCACCCGAACCAGCATCAGGAAATCGACGTAGTCTTTCTGGAAGAAGCGGCATTCGAGCTTGACCAGCGCGGTGTCGGGGCCAGCAAACTCGATGCGCACGATGCGCTCTTTTCGCGGTGCGCCGGTGCGCGCCGGCGGATCGCGCTGCGCCACGACGGCCAGATAATCCGCAAGGTTCAGCGCGACGAGCTCGCCGCCGGTCGCGGTGGCGTACAGCGCGGCCGGGTGGAAGACCTCCGCCAGCAGCGCGGTGTCGCAGCGGTACAGGCCGTCGAGGTAGGCGGCGACGACCTGCCCGATGGCGTCTTCGGCGCTCACCGCTGCCCCCGCGCGCGCAAGGCCGTCACCGTTTCGCCGGCGATGCCCCAGTTGTCGGTGTCAATCTCCTCGATCACGACAAACGTCGTCGCCGGGTTCTTGCCGAGCACGGTTTCCAGCATAGCGGTCGTCTGGCGGATCAGCTCGGCTTTCTGCTTGGCGCTGACGCCTTCGCGGGTGACCTTTATCAGCACGTAAGGCATGTGTCCTCCTGCGCGCTCAACTGGGTGTGCACGATGTTGGCGATGCGCGCGCCAAAAGCCTCCGCCGTGCGCAGGTCGCCGGGGTGCATTTCATCGACGCCCGCATCCGCCGGGGTGGCGGTCATCAGGCCGGTGAACGACGCCAGGTAGTTGAGGTCCTCCCGGCCGGAAGCCTTGACATTGCTCGGCATCATGCCCGTGCCCGCCCACAGCATGCCGTGCTGCTGCGCCATCGCCACCAGAGTCTGGAGCGTCATCAGCTTGTCGCCGTTGATGCCTGCGCTGTTGGTGAAGCCTGCGGCCAGCTTGTTTTTCCAGCCCTGCTTCGCCCACACGGCGGACGACGCGTCGATGAAACGCTTGAACTGCCAGCTCACGTTGGCGAGATAGGTGGGCGAACCGAAGATGACCGCACGCGCTTCGGCGATTGCGTCCCAGCCGGCGGCCGGGAGGTTGCCGTGCTCGTCGATGGGAAGCAGCGCGGCCTGCGCCCCGCGCGCAACGGCCTCGGCAACGCGCCGGGTGTGGCCGTAGCCACTGTGGTAAACGACAACGATATTCTTGCTCATGGTGATCTCCTTCAGGGTTGAGCCCGCTTGATCCACAACTGGAAGCGCCGGGCAGGACGCGGTTTCAGACAGTCACCTCCAGACCGCAGTCGCGCCGCGCGGCGATCGTGGAAGCGATTTGGGAAGCGTTGGCGAAGCCGGAATGCAGCAGCGCGTAGCCCTCGCCCTCCCGGCACAGCAACTGCGGCACACTGGTGTAGCCCCAGGCGCGCACGCGCTCGAATTCCTGCCGGGTGGCCTCGCGGATGTCCGCCGAATCCATCAGCTGGACGAGGGCTTCGTGCGTGCGCGCCACGCCCTGCGCCACGAGCGCCGCCTGCAGGATGTCGGCCAGCACGGCGGGCGCGGTGGTGTCGAGGCCGTCCACATAAAACGCTTTCTGCAAGGCGCGCAGCAGCCGGAGCTGATCGCCGCCAGGCAGGCAGTGGCGCCCCGCGACGAAGGCGCGCGACACGGGCTCGGTGTCGTAGACGAAGCCCTGGCGCGCCCGCAAGGCGTCGCGGTTGAACGGCACACCGGCGGCCGCTTCGACCTTGTCCCAGTGCATCAGGCGAAAGCGCTTGCCCGCGTCGTCCAGCACCGCGCGGTTGCCCGCCCACAGCCCGGCGACGACGACCTCGGGGTCGAAGCCGGGAACGAGTCGGCGCGCGGCGTCGACTTCGCTGGCAAAGCCGTAGCACCACGAGCACATTGGATCGACGATGAGGAGGGTGTCCATGACATGTTCTCCTGGCGCGATCAGGCGGGCAGGCCTTCGGCGCGGCGCGCCGCGCGCACCGCCGGACGTTCTGCAACGCGGCGCTGGAAGGCATGCAGATGCTCAAGGCCAGACAGATCGAGTTCGACCGGAGGAGCCCAGGTCGCCAGCACGTACAGGTAGGCGTCGGCAATCGTGAACGGCTCGCCGGTGAGATGCGCCCGTCCCTGCAATTGCGTGTCCACCCACGCCAGCTTCCGCTGCAAGATCGTCTTCAGCGCGTCGATGGCTGCGGTGTCGACGTGGCGGTGGAAAATCGGCGTGAACGACTTGTGGATTTCCGAAGTCAGGTAATTGCACCACTCCAGCACCCGCAGCCGCGCCAGGCTGCCGTAGGCGGGCAACAGCGCCGTGTCGCCCGCCTGGTCGGCGATGAACTGGCACACCACCGGGCCTTCGGAAATGCGCGTGCCGTCGTCCAGCTCCAGCACGGGCACCTGCCCTTTCGGAGCGATGGTGTAGTAGTCGGCGCCGTCTTCCACGCGATGCGTGGCGGTGTTGACGCGGGTCAGCGTGAAGTTGGCGCCAACCTCGCGCAGAACGATGTGGGGGGCGAGCGAACAGGCTCCGGGGGCGTAGTAGAGGCGCATGGCTTTTCCTGATTGAGTGAAGGTAAAGCCATGCTATTAACTACCAGAGAATAGATAAACGTGGTATTTGTAAAAACATAATTAGCATATTGGTTAACAATGGCACGCCAACTCGAAGGTCTGCTGCTCAATTCGGTCGAGCTGTTTTGCCTGGTTGCCCAGCATCAGGGATTCACCGCAGCCGCGCGCGCAGCGGGCATGACCACCGCCGCCGTCAGCCGCGCGGTCAACCGTCTGGAAAACCAGCTGGGCGTGCGCCTCCTTACCCGCACCACCCGGCGCGTGCGGCTCACCGATGCCGGGGAACGCTACTACACGCACTGCCGGCAGGCCATCGGCCAGCTCGCGGAAGCCGCGCGGGAAGCCGCCGGGCAGCAGGCGAGCCCCACCGGCACGATACGCATCAGTCTGCCCACTTCCTACGGGCATCGCCGTGTGCTGCCGGTGCTCGCCGAATTCGCGGCGCAGTACCCCGGCATCGCCTTCGACCTGCAACTCACCAACCGCAACATCCGCTTCGAGGAAGAAGGCTTCGATCTGGCGATACGCGGGCGCACGCCGCCCGACTCCGGCCTCATCGCGCGCAAGCTCGAAGACTCCGGGCTCGTCGTGGTCGCCACGCCCGCCTATCTGAAAACCCACGGCGTGCCCGCCACGCCTGCGGATCTGGCGCACCATGCCTGCATCGGCTTCGTGTTGCCGAGCACGGGCACACCGGTGCCGTGGCTATTCCAGGCACAGGGTGAGGCGCTGGAACTCGCGCCGCCGGCGCGCTTCACCTGCAGCGAGGACATCCTCGGCCCGGTCACGCTCGCGCGCCACGGCACGGGGCTGGCGCAGACCTACCGCTTTCTGGTGGACGACGACCTGAAAGCGGGGTCGCTCATCGAAGTGCTTGGGGAGTTTTCAGGCGCGTCGCGCCCGTTTTCGCTGCTCTATCCGAGCAACCGCCATCTGCCGCTGCGCGTCCGGCTGTTCATCGAGTTTTTGCTGGCGCGCTTCCAGCCGCCCGGCGGATGAAGCCGCTTCGGCCACGCGCCGCGCGGGCTACAGCTTGCTCCGTGGGCGCAGCGCATGCGCGCGGCGAGCTCACTTGCCGGACAGACGGTTCGCCTCGTACTCCGGCACGCGCGCGACGAAGTCGGTGTCCTTCATCGGCACATGGCAGCCCCGGCAGCTCGATGCGTCCTTGCCGAGCGACTTGCCGCTGCCGTCGAACGACGCGTACGCCCACTCGCCGGTTCTGAGCTCGGGCGCCACCGCCTGCCCCCAGCCCGGCCCCTTGCCCATCACGAAAATCTTCGACAGACCCTGCTTCTGCAGCTTGCCCTCGGCGTCGAGCAGCGGCTGGCCATCGGACCCGGTTTTCACCGAATGCAGCTCCATCACCATCGTCGTACCGTAGGCGAAAGGACGACTCGACTTCTGCCCCTGCGGGTTGATGTAGATGTCGCGGATCTGCTTGAGGTCGGGGCGCTGGATGTTTTTCAGATACACCGGCCAGCTCGCGTAATCGGCCGGGAGCGCCAGCTCGCCGTCGTTCTTCACCCCCGCCGCGTTCCCAGCGGAGGCATACGGGTCGGCCTGTACCGAGCCAATTGCCGCAATGCCCATCACCATCGCCATCGCCACCAAGATCTTGCTCATGACTTTCTCCTTTTGATTGCGAGCCGGCCATAGGCCCGATGCTTCCTCTCTACGAAACTCCGCCGCAAACTGGATGCACGGCTCGCTGGCTTCATTCGCGCAGCACGCGAAATCCGGTCACGGAATAGCGCGTGTCCGGCGTATCGGCCGCACGGTAGTTCACGCGCACCAGATGCGGCGCGCAGTGATAGGAACCGCCGCGGCGCACGCGGCGCTCGCCAGCGATCGGTCCGGGCGGATCGGCCTCGGGGCTCGTGGCGTAGTAATCGGGCTGGTAACGGTCGGCGACCCATTCCCAGGCGTTTCCCAACATGTCGTGCAAGCCCCAGGCGTTGGCGGGGAGCGCGCCGACGGGATGCGACACGTCGCCGGAGTTGCCGATGTACCAGGCGTGCGCGGCCAGTTCGCCATCGGGAAACGGCCGGTTGCCGGCACTGCCGGCGCGTGCGGCGTATTCCCATTCTGCTTCGCTGGGCAGGCGGTAGCGCATGGTGCTTTCGCGCCGGTTCAGCGCCGCGACGAAACGCTGCGCGTCGTGCCAGCTGACGGACACCACCGGCAGCGTGCGCCAGTCCGCGCGCGCCCAGTAGGCTCTGGGGCCGGGCCGTGTCTTCATGAGATCGAACCACTGGCCCTGGGTGATTTCGGTGCGCGACAGTTCGAACCCGCGCGTGATGCGTACCCGGTGTGCGGGCCGTTCGTCGGCGATGAGACTGGCGTCACCGTCCGGGATTTCGAACACGGCCGCGCTCTCGTCGGCGGCGCCCATGACGAATTCGCCAGGCGGGATGAAAACGAAATCGATGCTTGCCGCCCTCGCCGGAACAGCAAGCAGCCATAAGGCCGCGAGCGCGCACACGCTTGCAGGGACCGCCGGAATCCGGCGCTGCGAATACGACACCGGCCGGAAGCACTCAACAGGAGGATAGGCTTGCCAGCCAGCCTTTCGGCTACGGAAACGCATGGCGCCAGGTGTGTGCCCACAAGAAAAAAAACCGGCCAGAACCTGGCCGGCCAACCCCTCCACGCGTTGTCTGGAACTGTCCATCAAATCTGCCGTTGACGTCGCACCTGCCAGCCAATCAGACCCAGGCCAGCCAGCATGAGCGCATAGGCTTCCGCTTCAGGCACCACGGCGGTCATTCCCGCCAGCAGGGGCGTCGCCGCGCCGAACTCGCCCACCAGCGTTGCCGCGCCCGTCGTCAGGTTGATGCTGTAGAAGCCGCTCTGGCCCGTGATGCCGCTGGTCAAGCCCGCGAAGGCCCGGCCATCGGCAAGGATGTCGAAGCCGAACGCGCCGATGGTGTCCAGCCCCAGAGGCCCGACATCGATGAGGCTGGGTGCGTTGAATGCCCCGTTCGCCACCCGCAGGCGATCCGTGGCAAAGTCGATGTAATAGAGCTGGGTGGACGCAGGCGCCGGCATCACGCCCGAGTTGGTATAGGCCACCCCGCCGATGTTCGGCTGGATCGTGGATGACGTATTGCCGATCACGCCGGTATTCGCATTCACAGCGTAGTTGTTGCCGGCTGAGCTAATCAGCCGCAGCGAGGCACCGGTTCCGGCGTCTGCCACCGGATTGAAGTCGATGCCGTACGCCAGCCCCGACTCGATCGTGGCACCGGTGAGGTTGACCTTGAAAGTGGCCGCCCCGGTCATCGGATCGATCGTGTAGAGCTTGTTGTCGGTTCCCACGCCATACACCATCGAATCGCCCGGGCGAGTGTCGATGCCCACGATACGCGCGCCCGGCGTCACGCCGGTCACGCTGATCAGCGGGCTCCACACCCCCGGTGTGGCACTGTCGAATGTGGCGATCCGGTTGTCCGTCGTGATCCCGAGGATCTGCACCGCCTGCGCTGCGCCTCCGACCGTCAGCAATCCTGCCGCGATCAGTGCGCGGCTCCATGTCGATTTCATGCTCTCCTCCTGTGTTCACAGTATCGACTCATCAGTAATCAAGGCAGGCACCCTGCCCACCCAGCCTCAATACGCACGCGGTCGGCAAACAGATGCATGCCAATCAGCCCCGCCCACGACACGCGCTGCGCGAAGGACGGAAATCGATCAGCTCGACCCCCAGCATGCGCGCCATGCCCACTGCACCGTCCTTCATTACCGCGTGGTGATTCCAGGCGAACAGCGGCGAGAGCAGCGGCGAGAGCCAGCGCATCCAGGTCTTCACCGGCTGCACCTGCCAGACGTAGCGAACGCGGGTACCCACCGGAATCGCGGCGATTTCCCAGCGCCCCATGCCCTGCAGGTCGCCGGTGGCTTCCACTGCCAGCAGGTAGGGCTTTTCCGCCGCGCGGGTGACGAAATCGATGACGAAGCCGTAGGGCAAGCGGCTGGTCCACCAGGTGCGGCGCACCGCACCCTCGTCGTTTTCCCCGCCTGCGTGCAGCAATTGCACGCGGCGGATTTCGGGCCACCACTGCGGCCAGGCCTCGCTGTCTTCGAGCACCTGCCACACCGCCTCGGGCGGCGCGGCGAGATGCCATTCGCTCACGAGCCGGAAGCGCATCGGTCACTTCGCGACGATGTCGCCTTTCATCGCGGCGAGCGCAGTCAGCAACTCGTTCTTCTCCCTGGCGGGCACGTTGAACTTGTCGAGCGATTTCACCAGGTCTTCCACCAGCGCGTTGAAGTGCGCCTCGGTCACGCCCATGCCGGCGTGCGCGGATTTCATGTCGCGGCCGGTGTACTTGCACGGCCCGCCGGTGGCTTCGCAGATCTGGTTCACGAGCATGCTGTTCAGGCGCGGAATGTTGGTGTTGGCGAAAAAGCCGTTGATGCGCGGGTCGGCGGCGACGTTGCCGATGAAGTCGTCGACCACCGCCTGGATCGCGGGCTTGCCGCCCAAGCGCTCGTAGAGGGATTTTTGCGGCGCAGGCTGCATCGAAGTGCAGGCGCCGAGCAGGAGGATAAGGGTCAGCGCGGACAGGCTGCGCATGGGGTTCAGTTTCATGTCGATCTCCATTGCCGAATAGGGGAAAGCTCCCTGCCCTCTCTACGCGCAGGCCCCTATATCGGATGCATGCATCCGTTCGGCTCCGGCCGGCGTAACACAGGGGCAACCGATACAATGGCACGCAAGCACATGAACCCAACCCCTAGACCGTTCGACCCCGACGCCCTGCACGGAAGCCTGCCCATGGAAGAAGCCGACGCGTCCGCTGATCCGCATGTCGCCGAACTCGCCCAGATGATCGCGCGCATGGCCTGTGGCGACGAGGCCGCACTGGCGCGTTTCTACGATCTTACGCTTCCCCGCGTGCACGGCCTGGCCCTGCGCATTGCCGGTCGCCGCGATCTCGCCGAGGAAATCTGCGTCGAAACCTACTGGCAGGCCTGGCGCGAGGCGGTGCGCTACGACGCCGCGCGCGGCGAACCGCTGGCCTGGCTGCTGGTGATGACGCGCACGCGCGCGCTCGATGCGCTGCGGCGACAGGATCGCGCAGTCAGCTGCCCCGACCCCGAGATCCATCTCGACGACGAAAACAGTACTGACGCCTCGCCGCTCGACGGGTTGATGGCAGCCGAGCGCGCAGGAGCGCTCGGCCGCGCGCTCGCCGCACTCACCCCGGTGCAGCGGCAGATGGTCGGCCTTGCCTTTTACAAGGATCTGTCGCACCAGGAAATCAGCGCGCATACCGGGCTGCCGCTCGGCACCGTCAAATCCCATCTGAAACGCGCGCAGGATGCCCTGCGCATCGCCCTTTGCTCAGCATGAATGCCCCTATGAAAATCAGCGAAACCGCCCTCGACCCCGATCTGATCGAGGCGCTGGCCACCGTCACCCCGCCCGCAGCACCGCCGCCGGAAGCAACCGCGCGCATGCGCGAAGCGCTGTTCCAGCGCGTCCACGCCGCTGCGCCGGACTTCCTGTTCGTGCACAGCCACGAAGGCGAATGGGTGCCCCTGCTGCGCGGCGTCGAACTCAAGCTGCTGCGCCAGGACGACAACCAGCGCGCCTATCTGCTGAGAATGGCGCCCGGCGCGCGCATTCCCGCACACGGGCACGCGCTCGACGAGGAAAGCCTGGTGCTGGAAGGCGACGTCACCATCAACGGCGTGCTGTGCCGCGCCGGCGACTACCACTTCGCACCGCGCGGCAAGCCGCATGGCCGGCTCACCACCGAAGGTGGCTGCCTGCTGTTCGTGCGCGGCGCGGTCGACGCGCACCCCGGCCGATGACGCGGGCTTGCGCGGGCCTCTTCGCCGCCGGCATGATGGCGGCCATGTCCGCCTTCGCTGCCCCGCCCGCGCCTTACGCTGCTCCGCCCTGGCTGCCGGGCGGCGACCTGCAGACCATCTACACCAGCCTGTTCATTCGCGTGCCGCAGGTGGAATACCGGCGCGAACGGCTCGAACTTCCCGACGGCGACTTCCTCGACTTCGACTGGATCGACGGCGACGCCGGCCAGCCCGTCGTCGTCCTGTTCCATGGCCTCGAGGGCAATTCCGGCAGTTTCTACGCGCGCGACCTGATGCACAGCCTGAAGGCACGAGGCTGGCACGGCGTCGTCGCGCATTTCCGCGGCTGCTCTGGCGAGGACAACCGCCTGCCGCGCGCGTACTTCGCGGGTGACTCGGCCGATATCGAAACCATGCTGCGGCACGTCAAATCGCGCCACCCACATGCGCCGCTCTACGCCGTCGGCGTTTCGCTCGGCGGCAATGCGCTCCTGAAATGGCTGGGCGAGAAAGGCGCAGCGGCTGCAACGCTGGTCAACCGCGCCGCCGCCGTATCCGCCCCGCTCGATCTCGCCGCGGCCGGCAACGCGCTCGACCGCGGTTTCAACCGCGCCGTCTACACCGCGCGCTTTCTTGCCACCCTCAAGGTCAAGGCGCTCGCCAAGGCGGAAAAATTCCCCGGGCTGCTCGACGCCGACGCCATTGCGGCCGCCACCACCTTCCGCGAGTTCGATACCCTGGTCACGGCCAGGCTGCACGGCTTCGTCGACGCCGACGATTACTGGCGCCGGGTGTCCAGCAAGCCGCTGCTGCCATTCATCGCCGTGCCGACGCTCGTCGTCAACGCGAAGAACGACCCCTTCCTCCCCGCCGACGCGCTGCCCGGGCCGGCCGAGGTTTCGTCTGCCGTGACGCTCGACCAGCCCGAGGCCGGCG
>JAIWOS010000003.1 GCA_020217265.1 Thiobacillus sp.
GCCACGTGGCCTTCCCCTCCGGCCCCTTCCCCGGCAACGCCGACTGGCTGCCGGCGCGGCTGCTGGACTTCCTGTCCGCGTCGGAGCGCTGAGCGCATCCAGTTCGCCACCTCCGGCGTAAAGGGGTGAGACGACGCACCGTGCGCCGCCATCATCACCGGAGGAGGAAGCATGAAACGCACCCTGACGAGTCTGGTGCTGGCACTGGCCTGCACCAGCCAGGCGCACGCCGCCAATCACCGCGAAGCGCCGATCACCGCGCTCGATCACAAAGCCGACATCACCGACGTCTACGCCTTCCGCAGCTACAGCGGCGAGGCCACGCCCAAGGTCACGCTCATCATGGGCGTCGATCCGTTGCTGGAACCGGCCAACGGCCCGAACTGGTTTCCGTTCGACCCCGACATCCTGTACGAACTGAAAGTTGACAACAATCAAGACGCCAAGCCCGACATCGTGTTCGAGTTCCGTTTCGTCACCGAGCAGCGCCTGCCCAATCTGTTCCAGGTGTACGCAGGCGTGCCCGGCGGCGCGGCGGCGCCCGCGAATTCGCCCGCGCCGGTGCCCCAGGGCACGCCTATCGTGCCCGACCGAATCGACAGTTTCGACGACGCGGGGCTGGGGCAAATCCAGCGTTACAGCGTCACGATGGTGAAATACGACGCCGCCGGCAAGGTGCTCTCCCGCACCGTGCTGGCGCAGAATCTGCCCGCGGTGCCCGCCAACGTCGGCCCGCGCACCATGGACTACAGCGCGCTGTATCAGGCCGCGATCCACACGCTGCCCAACAATGTGAAGGCCTTCGCCGGCACCACCGACGACGCCTTCTGGATCGATCTGGGCGGCGCGTTCGACACTTTCAACACCCACGCCTTCCCGGTGCTCACCGCCGCACAGGACGCCGCCGCCGAAAACATCGCGCCGGACACGGTGTCGGGCTACGCCGTCAACCACATCGCGCTCGAAGTGCCGGTGGCGATGCTCACCCGCACCGGCGCGGTCGAGCCCGCCAGTTCGCCCGCCGCCACCATTGGCGTGTGGGCTGCGACCTCGCGCCCGCAGGTCACGGTGCGCCGCTCGCCGCTGCCCGCTGCCAACTCCGGCGGCTGGCGGCAGGTGCAGCGCATGGGCAATCCGCTCATCAACGAACTCCTGATCGGCACCGGATCGAAGGATCGCTTCAGCATGGATCAGCCGGCGAACGACGCCCAGTTCGCCGGCTTCCTGCTCGATCCGGCACTGCCGCGCGTGATCAATGCGCTCACCGGTGGTGTCGTCGCCATCCCCCCCGCGCCGCGCACCGACCTGCTGCCCGTGGTGACCTACGCCGCGCCGATCGCCGCGCCCGGCACGCCGCCCGGCCCGGTGGCCGACCTCTTGCGCCTTAACACTGGCGTGGCGCCCACCCCGCCCGCTTCGGCGAGCCGGCTCGGACTTTTGGGCGGCGACCCGGCCGGTTTCCCGAACGGCCGCCGCGTGTTCGACGACGTCACCGACGTCGCGCTGCGCCTGGTGGTCGGCGGCGTGCTGGCCGCGCCTTTCCCCGGCTACGACGCCAACATAGGCGGCCGCCTGGGCGATGGCGTCAACGTCAACGATGCGCCCTACAAGACCAGCTTCCCCTACGTCGGCGAAGCGCCGTCGGGCCGCGACCGTCGTCACCTCGACCCGGGCGAGCCCGGCTGCACCGCCGGTGGCGGCGCAGCCTGTCCGTAGTCAACGCCCTCGCCGCCGGCACCGCGCCGGCGGCGATTCCATACGCGAGGTCGCCATGAAACCATCTTCCCTGCTCGCCGGCCTGATCTTCACCAGCCTGCTGGCCGCCGCGCACGCCACCCCGTCCCCATCCAGCCCGGCCGAACAGCGCATCGCGCTGGCGCAGCGCGCAATCGAAAAAAATCCGCAACGGCACGAGGCGCACGCCCAGCTCGCCCTGGCGTTTGCCCAGCGTGCACGCGAAACCGCCGACACGGCCTACTACGACCGGGCCGAGGCGGCCCTCGCGCAGTCGCTGAAACTCGCGCCCGGCAATCTCGAAGCGCGCCGCGTGCACGTCTGGGTGCTGCTCGGCAAGCACGAATTCGCCCGCGCGCTCGAAGAAGCCCGCGCCCTCAACAAGATCATCCCGGACGATGTGCAGATATACGGCTACCTCGCCGACGCCCACATCGAACTTGGAAACTACGACGACGCCGAACGCGCCGCGCAGTGGATGCTCGACCTGCGCCCCGGAAACATCCCCGGCCTTGCCCGCGCGGCCTACCTGCGCGAACTCTTCGGCGACATCGAAGGCAGCCTCGACCTGATGGCGCAGGCGTATCAGCGCACGCCCCCCGCCGAGCGCGAAGACCGCGCGTGGATTCTCACTCACATGGCGCATCTCCACTTGCTGGACAATCAGCCGTCGCGTGCCGACGCGCTGCTGGCGCAGGCGCTGGAGCTGTTCCCCGGCTACCACTACGCGCTGGCGCAGCTCGCCAAAGTGCGGCAGGCGCAGGGCCGCCTCGCCGACGCCGTGGCGCTGCTGCGCCAACACGTCGAAGCCGCGCCGCACCCGGAAAACTACTTCTATCTTGGCGAAGCGCTGGCGCAGAGCGGGCACGCAGACGAGGCCGCCGCGGTGTTCAAGCAGTTTGCCGCCGCCGCCGAGGCCGAAAGCGCGTCGTGGGACAACGCCAACCGCGAACTGATCGCCTACTACGCCGACCACGCCGACCGCGCCCGCGATGCGCTCAAGCTCGCCGAAGCCGAAATCGCGCGGCGCCAGGACGTGTACACGCTCGACGCCTGGGCCTGGGCGCTGTATCGCAACGGGCAGTTCGCGCAGGCGCAGCAGGCCATCGCCCGCGCGCTCGCGGTCGGCGTGCGCGACCCCAAACTGCACTACCACGCCGGCATGATCGCGCACGCACTGGGTGCGCACGCGCAGGCGCGCGAACACCTGGAAACCGCGCTGCGCTTCGCGCCCTGGGCTGAATTCGCGCCGGCCGCGCGCGCCGCGCTGCAACCGGGGGCGGCCTCCGCCGCGCCTTCCGCCTGACCCATTCCAACCA
Source organism: Thiobacillus sp. (assembly GCA_020217265.1). Lineage (GTDB taxonomy): Bacteria > Pseudomonadota > Gammaproteobacteria > Burkholderiales > Thiobacillaceae > Thiobacillus. Next base: position 3,054 of record JAIWOS010000003.1, read on the forward strand.
TCGGGAGATCCATCATGCGCCTCCACCCCGCCGCCCTGCTTTCATCCCTGCTGCTTGTCGGCAGCCTCGCCCACGCCGCGCCGATCGTGTTCACCAGCACCAGCTACACCACCTTCGCGCTGGCCGACGCGGGCAACGCCAGCGACGGCCCCTTCTCCCAGGCCGGCGACGCCAGCCTGCTGCCGCTGTCGTCCTCCGCCAGCGCGCTGGGCGACGACGGCGATACCGCCTCCGCCGTCGCGTTCGCCGACACGCTGTTCCTCACCGCCACCAGCGAAGCGAATGCCGTCGCCAGTACGGCAGCCTCTACGGCCATTGCCACCTTCACCGGCAGCTTCAACGCCCTGCCAGGGCTGCTCAATCTCTCGCTTGCCTTCGATGCCCTTATCGACTCTCTGGGCGGCGGGCTTGCCGGCAACCAGCTCGCCGTGACGCTCGAGGTCGGAGGCATCACCCTGTTCAGCGATCTGCTTTCCAGCAGCGCCCTGATCGACCAGTCCTTCCTGCTGGCAAGCGGCGGCGCGGGGCTCTTCGACCTCACTCTCATCGGCACCGCCGAGGCGGCCGCACCGGGCGACTACGCCTTCAGCCTCGCCAGCGTCAACGCCAGCCTCGACGCCGTGGCCGTGCCCGAACCCGGCAGCGTCGCGCTGCTGCTCGCAGGCATGTTCGGTCTGGGATTGATGCGTCGTCGCCTCGGCCGGGCCGGCGTGCAGGCGGCCAGCGTAGTTCCCACGGGAATTTGATGCCCTGGAAACAACGGGCGGCAGTTGGCCTCTTGGGGTTGGCCTGCATAACCGGCGCACGGGCAGACAGCATCCACATCCTGCCCGTGATCGAAGTAGGCGCGGGTAGCGCCGACACCTTTGGGCAATCCGCTGCGGCGAGCCAGGGCACGGTGACCGCGACCGAGCTCGCGCACCGCCCGCTATCACGCCCCGGCGAAACACTCGAAACCATCCCCGGCCTGATCGTCACCCAGCACTCGGGCAACGGCAAGGCGAACCAGTACTTTCTGCGTGGTTTCAACCTCGACCACGGCACCGATTTTTCGCTGTCGCTCGACGGCATGCCGCTCAACATGCCGACACACGGACACGGCCAGGGCTACGCCGACGCAAACTTTCTGATTCCCGAACTGATCGCGGCGATCGACTATCGCAAAGGCTCGTATTTTGCCGATGCCGGAGACTTCTCGGCAGCGGGTGCGGCGAACGTGCGCTATTCCGAAAAACTCGCGTTCAGTCGGGGCGAACTCGCGCTGGGCGAGGACGGCTATCGGCGTGCCTTTGTTGCCGGCTCACCCGAAACCAGTGGCGGACGCCTGCTCTATGCGCTTGAAATCCAGCGCAACGATGGCCCATGGGATCTGCCCGAAGACCTCGACAAGCTCAATGGCGTGTTGCGCTATTCGACCGGCGATGCGCGCAGCGGCTGGAATGTCACCGCGATGGCGTATCGCAACGCCTGGCAGAGCACCGACCAGGTGCCGCTGCGCGCGATCGAGTCGGGTCTGATTGGCCGCTTCGGCCATATCGACCCGAGCGACGGTGGCAAGACGCATCGGTTCAGCCTGTCGGGCTCGTGGCACGCGAGCGGTGCAAACACCCGCAGCGAGGCCCATGTCTACTTCATCGACTACCGCCTGCAGCTGTTTTCCAACTTCACCTATTTTGTCGACGACCCGGTGATCGGCGACCAGTTCGAGCAACTCGACGACCGGCGTGTGTTCGGTGGCGCATGGTCGCAGCTGTGGGTGACGGGCGATGTCGAACACACGGTCGGCGTGCAGGCGCGCCATGACGCCATCGACGCCGTCGGACTGTTCAACACCTCCGCACGCGCGCGTACCAGCACGGTGCGGCTCGACAAAGTCGAACAGACGAGTGCCGCCGTGTACTACCAGGCAGCGCTCTCGCCACGCCCCTGGTTGCGCCTGATTCCCGGCGTGCGCGCCGATTTTTACCGTTTCGATGTCGCCAGCGATACCGCTGCCAACTCCGGGCAGGCTCACGATCACATCGTCTCGCCCAAATTCGCCGCAGTATTCGGGCCGTGGGCGAAGACCGAGTTTTATCTCAACGCCGGACGCGGTTTCCATTCGAACGACGCGCGCGGCGTGACGATCACCGTCGATCCTGCGAGCGGCCTGCCAGCCGACCGCGTCGATCCGCTGGTCGCCGCGACCGGATATGAAATCGGTTTACGCACCCGCCCGATGAACGGCTTCGAAACCGCCATCGCCCTGTTCCAGCTCGATCTCGATTCGGAACTGCTGTTCGTCGGCGATGCCGGTGCCACCGAAGCCTCGCGCCCGAGTCAGCGGCGCGGCATCGAATGGTCGAGCCACTGGCACCCGGCCAGGAACCTGTCGTTCAATATCGACCTGACCTGGAGCCGCGCGCGCTTCACCGACAGCGACCCCGCAGGCAATCGCATCCCGGGTGCAATCGAGCGCACCGTGTCGGTCGGTGCGATGTATGACACGCCGCGCTGGTTTGCCGGGGCACGCCTGCGCTACTTTGGCGCGCGCCCGCTTACCGAGGACAACAGCGTGCGATCGGCCGCCTCGACGCTCGTCAATCTGGAAACCGGCGTGCGACTCACGCGGCAGCTCGAAGTCGCGATGTCCATATTCAACATGTTCGACAGCGACGTGTCCGATATCGACTATTTCTACGCCTCGCAGCTGGCGGGCGAGCCGAGCCCGGTCGACGACATTCATATCCACCCCGCCGAACCGCGTACCCTGCGGCTGGCGTTGAGTATGCGCTTCTGACCGTGCATGCGCCGGCCATTTGTCACAGGGCCGCGCTAGAATCGGCGCATTCGCCAATCAGGGAGTGCGTTGTGGATTACCCCAAGGAAATTTTCAAGGCCTACGACATTCGCGGCATCGTCGGCAAATCCTTCACCGTTGAAATCGTCGAGGCCATCGGTCACGCCATCGGCTCCGAGGCGGTGGCACGCGGGCAAAGCGAAATCTGCATCGGCCGCGACGGACGGCTCTCAGGCCCGGACATGGCGGCGGCACTCGCGCGCGGTATCCAGAAAGCGGGCGTCGGCGTGGTCGACCTCGGCATGGTCGCCACGCCGATGACCTATTTCGCCGCGTATCAGCTGAAAACGAACAGCGCGGTGATGGTCACCGGCAGTCACAACCCACCCGACTACAACGGCCTGAAGATGGTGCTGGGCGGCGAAACGCTGTCGGGCGACACCATCCAGAAACTCCGCGAGCGGCTGGTCAACGGCGACCTTGCCCACGGCGCGGGCAGCTATCGCACTTATGACATCGCGCCCGAGTACCACGCGCGCATCGTTTCCGACATCAAGCTCGCACGGCCGATGAAGATCATCGTCGATTGCGGCAACGGCGTGCCGGGGGCGTTTGCCGGTGCGCTTTACCGCGCGCTCGGCTGCGAGGTCGAGGAAATGTACTGCGAAGTCGACGGCAACTTCCCCAACCATCACCCCGATCCCTCTCAGCCCAAGAACCTCGTCGACCTGATCGCACGGCTGAAGACCAGCGACGCCGAAATCGGACTCGCCTTCGACGGCGACGGCGACCGCCTCGGCGTGGTGATGAAGGACGGCACCATCATCTTCCCCGACCGCCAGCTGATGCTGTTCGCCGACGACGTGCTCTCCCGCAACCCGGGCGCGGAAATCATCTTCGACGTGAAATCCACGCGCAAGCTCTTCGACTGGATTCGCGCGCGCGGCGGCAAGCCCACGCTGTGGAAAACCGGCCACAGCTTCATCAAGGCCAAGATGAAGGAAACCGGCGCGCTGCTGGCGGGCGAGATGAGCGGCCACGTGTTCTTCAAGGAACGCTGGTACGGCTTCGACGATGGCCTCTATGCCGGCGCGCGCCTGCTCGAATACCTGTCGAAACAGGCCGACATCAACGCCACGCTGCACGGCCTGCCCGACACGGTGAACACGCCCGAGCTCAACATCAAGATGGCCGAAGGCGAGCACTACGCGCTGATGGACACGCTGCAGAAGACCGCGAAGTTCCCCGACGCCAAGGAAGTCATCACGCTCGACGGCCTCAGAGTGGAATACGCCGACGGCTTCGGCCTCGCGCGGCCGTCGAACACCACGCCGGTGATCGTGCTGCGCTTCGAGGCCGACGACGCCGACGCGCTGGAACGCATCCAGAATGACTTCCGGCGGGTGATTCACGAGGCGGCGCCCGGCCTCGCGCTGCCGTTCTGAACACGCCCCCCGCTCGCCTCCTGCCCACGCGGGATGGCGAAATCCTCGTTCGCGTCGACATGGACGCCGCGCCCGGCGGCTTCGAACTCCTGTCGCCGGGCGCCAGCCTGCGCTGGGGCCGCTGCCGCTTCGAGCTCAACCCGCCGCCCGGCGGGCGCGCCGATTTCGCCGTCGCGCTCTACAACGCGCGGCCGTTCGACGCCTTCGCCTGCGCTCCCGAAAACACGCTTTTCATCGCCGGCGAGCCGCGCGGCAAGAAACTGTATCCGCAAGGCTTCTACCGCCAGTTCGGCCACGTCGTCGACAGCCACCCCGATTCGCGCCACCCCAACCTGCACGTGTCCGCGCTCGGTCTCAACTGGCACGTCGGGCTTGCCCACGGCCAGTACCGCATCGGCTACGACCACCTCGCCACCCTGCCGCGTCCGCAGAAGGAAAACCGCATTGCCGTGGTGTGCTCCAACGCCGCCAAAACCCCCGGCCAGCGCGCGCGGCTGGTTTTGCTCGACGCATTGAAGTCCCGGCTGGGCGACCGGCTCGTTCATTTCGGGCGCGGCTTCACGCCGATCGCCGACAAGTTCGACGCGATCCTGCCCTACCGCTTCCAGCTCGTGCTGGAAAACGGCATCCAGGAAAACTACTGGACGGAAAAACTGATCGACGCCTACCTGGGCTGGGCCTACCCCGTGTACTGGGGGTGTCCGAATCTGGCCGACTACCTGCCGGCCGACGCCTTCGTTTCGATCACCGGGCTTGCGCCCGACGACGCCGCCCGCCGCATCGCCGCGCTCCTCGACGCGCCGCTGTCACCCGCGCAGGAAGCGGCGTTGAGCGAGGCGCGCCGCCGTGTGCTGGAGGTCTACAGCCCGTTCGCGTGGATGGCGCACTGGGTGGAAACCCTGTACCGGCCTGGCCTGCCCGAGCGCCGGGTGGTGTTCCGCTCGCACAAGGCCTACCGGCGCTTCCTCCGTGGCGCGTGGTTCCGGCTACGACACGCGCGCGATACCGCCTAGCCCCAGCCCAGCCGGTGGCGCGCGCGCACATACGTTTTCCGCAGCGCGTAGGCGAGCCCCGGCCAGACTTGCCTATGCAGCCGGCGCCGGCTCTGGATGCGCACCCCGGGCGCGGGACGCGCACCGGGATCGTGGCGCTCATTCACCAGCCGTGCGACGGTCGCGATGGGGCCGTAGTGTTCCAGCACGCGGCGGCGCGCTTCGAGGATCGCCGGCAGCCGCTTTTCCCACAACCGGTCGCGAATCGCGCCATCGATCAGTGCCGCGGCCGCATCCGCATCGTCGAGGTTGGCAAGACGCAGGAAGCTCTCGGGCGGGAAGTAGTCTTCCGCATTGGGGCAGCCGTAGTACACCGGCAGGCACGCGCCGAGAAAGGCGTCGGCGAGTTTTTCCGTAAAGTGGTGCGGCGCGTAGTGGTTCTCGATGGCGACGTGATAGCGAAAGGGGGCGAGCGCGTCGGCCTTGTCGGCCAGCGGCCGCACGCCATGGCCGTAGATTTCGAGTTGCGGCAGCCGCGCCTTCAGGGCCTGGGTGAAGTCGTAGCGCCGGCGGTGCAGGGTGTGGCCCTGGCGCTTGCTCGAACACACGGTCGAGAGCTCGGCGGTCTTGGCGAGCGGCACATGGGCAGCGATCGTGTCGTAGTCGCCGCGCGGCGAGGAATCGGCATAGAACCAGTAGAGCGCGGGTTGCTCGACGATGCGCCCCGGATGCGGGCCGGTCGCCCAGGCTTCCTGGGTGGACAGGATCCAGCGGAACTGCCGCAGATAGTGCGTGCCGTAGGTCTTGACCGCCGACGGCTCGGTCAGCATCAGCAGCGTGTGCGCGGGCGGGCAGGCGAGTTCCTCGACCCACAGCGGATGCCGCTCGCCGGCGAGCGAGGGCAGGTCGTCGTACACCACCAGCCAGTCGTAGTCGCGGCAGTCGCGGTCGAACACGAAATCGCAGTTGCCCCAGCGCGGCGCGTTGCCGGGAAAACATTTCAGCCAGCCGGCGCCGTCGGCCCCGGGTTTGTACTTGCCGAGGAACTTGACGCGGATGCGGGGGGCGGCGGTTGCCTCCATGCTCAGAAACCGCGCACGCGCTTGATCTGCCCGCGCAGCCAGTCGCGCGGTTCGGCGAGCCGGTAGCCCAGCCAGCGCCACGCGCCGAGCAGCGCATGCGCCAGCGCGCCGTGGCCGGGATGGTCGACGCGCGTGGCATGCGCTTTTTCGTGGGCGCGCTGGGTGATGTCGGACACGCCGCCCGCCTGATTGACGATGGACGGCGAGACCGCGCACACGCGGAACCGGCGTGCGAGGTTGCGGTAGTACCAGCGGTCGATGGCGCGGTGCATCGCCGTCCAGCCCCATACGCGCCTCGCATCCGGCAGGCGCGCGAGCAGCCAGTCGAAGCTCGTGTCGCGCAGCAGGTAGGCGTGCGTCGTGGACGCGCCAGCGACCCGATACAGGGCATGGCCGGCCGGCAGCGTGGCGAGCTTGCGATACGGTGGCTTCGGGTCGGTAAAACCCAGATAGCAAACGTCCCAGCCGGCCTCATCCAGCGCAGCCGGCAGGGCGTCGAGCACCGCGTCGAAGTCCGGCGCGAGTTCGATGTCGTCTTCGAGGATCAGCAGCGTGCGCCAGCCGTGCGCACGCGCGTACTCGATCGCCGCGCGGTGCGACAGCGTGCAGCCCGCGCGCCCGGCCCAGGTGCGGTCGCGCTTGCGGCCGC
>JAIWOS010000151.1 GCA_020217265.1 Thiobacillus sp.
GAAACCAGGGCAGGCTGCCGTAGCCGGGCACGGCCGTGCCAAGGGTGGCGGACAGGCGGATCAGCTTGCCCGCTGGCACACGGCCTGCCAGCGCGTGCTGCACGGATTGCCAGCGGTCGGGACGCTGGTCGAGATTGACGACCAGGACACCGTCCACCGCCTCCCGGAATGTCCGCGTCATAGCGTCCAGTAATCCGCGATCCAGGGCGCGGGCCGGATGTGGTGGTGCAGCTTGCGGCCGCGGTAGCCGCGGATCGCCTCGTCTGGATCGGGCCGGCCGTGGAAGACCAGAATGCGGCATCCGGCCGGCAGCCGCGGCGTCACGACGAGGTTCAGTGGAAACGCCGGGCGGCAGTTCCACTTGTAGCTTCGCACCCAGTCGTCCGGCCACCACACCGGATTGCCCAGCGCGTAGGTCAGGAATGCCTGCTCGGTGTTGAACTGGCTGCGATCCTCGGCACGGTGCATCTCGCGCAGGAAGGTTTGGTACGCATAGTCCGACTGGCCCGCCTCGAAGCGGAACACCGAGGAATTGCCGACCGCGGGCCGGCGGCCCAGCACGGCTTTGCGCCAGTGCACCCAGTTGTGGATGATGCAGAATTTTCCGGGTTCGTAATCGAAAAAATCATCCAGCGGCCCGGTGATCGCCACGTCCAGATCGAGAAACAGAGTCGGCCCCTGCAAACCGCCAAAGCCATCTTGCAGGACCATCAGCTTGACCAGCACGTCGGGCCAGCCGCGCCGGACGCCGGGATTCTCCGGGAAAGGCACCGTTTCCACGCCCGCGTCGAGCCCGGCAGGATCGTCCGTGCAGCAGACGAAGCGGAAGGGCCGGCGCAGGTTCCGGCTCACGCCCCGGTAAAGACGGTTGACGTAGTGTGCGCCGTAGCGCGTGCCCCATTTGAGACAAACGACGTTCGCGCCAACCCCCGTCACGGAAGCCGGTGCTTCAGAAATTGCGGGCAATGAAGATGTCATGCTCGATGTGCCATTTGAGTTTCTGACTACGCGCCCAATCGACCAGCCAGTCGCGTGTTGGGTACGCTGCGTACTCCGGAATTTCCGGGTCGAAGCAGCGCACGTCGTCGACCATCACGCTGATCTTTCCCAATCGGCCCAGATGCTCGGCGATGTGTGCCAGCTCATCTCGAATCGGCGTGTCGCACGACCCCTGGTAGGTATTTTCAGCCGAGTAGTGCCCGTCGAGCCAGAAACTGGCGTTGCCTTCGAGTTTGTCGCACAGGCCTGAAAATAACGCTTCGCTGCTCCCATGCAACACGCTGATGTTCGGGTAGGTCCGCGTGTTTGCGCGCGCCTTCTCGAAGAGGCGGCCATCTGGTTCGATCGAATACACCTGACGGGAAAAGCCGGCCAGAAATCGCGTGGTCTCACCCAGAAAGGTTCCGGTTTCAATCCAGACCGAATCGGGAGCCGCATTGCGAGCGAGCACGCGACGCTTCATGTAGGCAGGCGAAGGGCCCGCGCAGTCCTTGTCTAGCCAGGCGCGCAACGGCCGCAGATTGCCAAGGGTTTCAATATAAGCGGCAAGTTTTCCCATCTAAGTGTCTCTATGCTGGCGGGGTCAGAGAAACCTTCACGGTTCCCCACCCTCAATGTTTGTTGGTTGCTCATCAGCCATTCGGTCCGGCATGCGCTTTGCCGCAAGTTTCCTGGACACGCTGCGCGGCTCGACACCGGATTCGCATTGCGTGCGATCCGTGAGGGTACAGCATGCGAGCGCGGTGAGCACAACCCAGATTCCACGATAGTGCGTGGAAACCAGCAGCGAATGTTCCAGTATCCCGCCAAGCGTTGCGGCCACCAAAAGTATCAGTGCCAGACGTGAATCCCGGGTCTTGTGGCGATACAGGCGGGTTGCGAACGCCACCGTCGACACGATCCACGCAGCCAGCACAGGGAGTCCGCTGCCGACCGCCAGATCGAGGAGCATGTTGTGGGGGGCCGCCGGCCCGACACGCCCCGGGAGCTGCCCGTAGGCATCGACACCCCAGCCGAGCCAGGGCGATTCCTGAATCTTTTCGAGCGTGAACCTGAGCGCGAGCATGCGTTCGTTGTCGCTGCTTGCGGCAGAAGGCCCGGCACCGCTCAGTGCGTAAATGATCGAGAGCACGCCGATCGCCGTCAGCCAGAACACGCCCAGCCTGACCGTACGGGGAGGAAACATCAACAGCATGCCCAGAACGACGACGAGGGTGGCACCGCGGGAAGCCGAGCCCAGGACTCCGAGCAAAGCGATTCCCAGCAAAACCCACAGCGCCGATCGCCGCGGTTGCCGGCGCAAGAGTCCGGCCGTCAGTATTGTCGTCAGCGCCATGAACAACCCGAAAGGATTCGGATTGCCTGCCAGGCCATACAGCCTCGTCTGGCGCCAGGCCGTGATCCCGAAGTCGGGGAGGCTCAGCATCTGCACAACCCCCGCGAGCGCATGGAATGCCATCGCGGTAAGCAACACGAAAACCGCCTGGCCGAGTCTTAGCCAGCCGCGCTGCACCAGTACGATGATTCCGAACCCGATCCCCAGGATGCGCAAAGTCAGCAGGAACAGCTCGGGCCAGGATGGGGGCATGCCGACATTCATCAGATGCTGCAGCAGGGCCGCGATCAGAACCGGCCCCAGCCAAAGCCCGGTATACAGCCCGTAGGTGCGCGTTGCCACGCCTCGCCAATCCTCACGGCGCGCAAGCAGCATCGCGAGCGCCAGGAGCAGCCCAGCCAGATGCAGCGTCGCCCATTTCGGCGGCAGGCTCACCGCCAGCAGGAAAAGCACGCCCATCGAAACAAGCGACTGCCGAGAAATTTCGGGAGAGTGAATCCTCCTCACGCTCATATTCTGATTAGTCATGACGCTGCTGAACGGAGAGTTTCTGCAAAGGCCTCACAGGGTATGCCAGTCCGTCGGCAAGGTATCCCGCCCGACCCAGCCGGCGGCGGGCGCAACGACACACGCGCCGTCCGACGCGCCGAGCCAGGCCCCCCACCAGTGCAAAGTACTGTTGGAAAGGATGAAATGCCGGCAGCGACTCATCAGGTACAGATCCTGGATCGCTCCGGTGTCGGCATCCTTCGGCGAGGCGAAGGTGATGGGGTGTTGGCTGTGGAGATTGTCGCGCGCCCACGGCATGTCTTGGGCGAACACGAAATAGTGCGGCGATTCGACATGCGTTTCGATCCAAGCCATGGCGCGGTAGAAGTAATCGGCGTCGAGGATCAGCATGGGGCGCTTGTGTCGGGGGATTTCCTCGTAGCGCCGCACGGCCAGGCAAACCGGCGTTGCGCTCGCGCGGATTGAGTCGTCTTCCGCAGTCACCGCCCGGGTCAGCGCATCGGGGAAGCGGATCAGGTCCCGCAACGGCAGGTCGTCGAAGTAGCGGGGCGACTGCCAGTAGCCGTCGACGATGAGGGGACGCGTGACGCGCAGATGGTAAATCTCGGCATCGAAATCGGGACTGCGTTCGCGCAGGTAATCGCGCTCTGCAAGTGGCAGGCGCGCATTGCGTCTGCGGTCCCAACTTTGCAGCGCACGGCCAACCAAAGGCCAGGCGCGCGCTTGCCAGCGGCTGGCATGGGGCGTGGGCGGGATCAGATGATCCAGCAGGAAAGTCCGGCGGTAATTACGGTCGCGAACGAACCCGCTGTGGGTGTCGAGCAACAGGGGCACGTCATTGCGCACGGCCAGCGCCTTGGCGAAGGCATACATGAAAAGCTGGTTGCCGAGCCCGCCCGCCAGGCGGGCGATGACACAAGGGGATGCCATGCAAAGAGCGGCCGCCCGGGCCGCGATTGTTCCGATCCCGCCATTCTAATTCAGGCCACGGCTCAAACCGGCAGCGGCGAGGGCCGGTCGAGCAGATAGCCCTGCACGTAATCCACGCCCATGGCCTTGAGGCAGGCGAGCTCGGTCTCGGTCTCGACCTGCTCGGCGATGGTCTTTTTGCCTAGCTCATGCGCCAGCGTGTGCATGGCTTTCACGATGGCGAGCTTTTCGCGGTCGGTATCGAGGCCGCGCACGAACTCGCCGTCGATCTTGAGGCTTGCGACGGGCAGGCGCTTGAGATAACCGAAGGACGACTGGCCGCGCCCGAAATCGTCGAGCGCGAACTGGATGCCGCGCGATTTCAGCGTAAGGATGAGGCGCTCGCAGGTGTCGAGGTTGTCGATGGCGGCGGTTTCGGTGACTTCGAAGCTGATGCGCGCGGGGTCGAAATGGTATTTGGCGATTTCGTCGAGGATGAAATCGGCGGTACCGGGATCGGAAAGGCTGCGGCCCGACAGGTTGAGCGCGTAGTGGGCGACATCCTCCGGGTGGGTATCGAGATAGGCGAACACGTTGCGCACCACCCAGTGGTCGAAGCTCAGCGCGAGGCCATAGCGTTCGGCGGCGGGCAGGAACTCGCCGGGGGAGATGATGGCTCCATCCTCCCCGCGCATGCGGATCAGCACTTCATAGTGCCTGGCGCCGGAGTCGCTCCCCAGCGCGACTTTTTCCTGGCGGAAGAGCACGAAGCGGTGCGCCTCGAAGGCGCGGGTGATAACCGCGATCCACTGCATTTCGTCGCTGATCTTGCGCAGGGCGGGGTGGGTTTTTTCGTAGACCTGGATCGCGTTACCGCCGAGCGCCTTGGTGTGATAGCAGGCGGTGTCGGCCTGGGAGAGGATTTCGCCGACGTCGCTCATGCCAGAGGAAAGCTCGGTGACGCCGAAGCTCACGCCGAGGCGGAACACCTTGTCCTCCCATTCGAAACGGAAGCGCGCGATTTCGTCGCGCAGGGCCTGCACGTGGTTGAGCGCCTCGTGCAAGGTGGCGTCGACGAACAGGAGGCCGAATTCGTCGCCGCCCAGCCGGGCCAGATAGTGATTCTCACCCTCGATGCGGCGCGCCATGATCGCGGTGAGACGCTGCAAGAGCGCATCGCCGGCGCGGTGGCCGCAGGTGTCGTTCACCAGCTTGAAGCGGTCGAGGTCGATGTAGCAGAAGATGAAATGACGTTGCGCATGCTGCACGGCGTAGAGGGCGGCGGTGAGCTTGTCTTCCATCGCGCGGCGGTTCCACAGGCCGGTGAGGTGGTCGCGCTCGGCCTGCCAGGCCAGCCGCTGCATCAGGTGACGCCGCTCGCTTTCGTCCTGGAACACCAGCACGCCGCCCTGGATGCGGCCGTCGGCGGAATGAATCGGCGCCGCGGTATCGCTGATTGCGATGGTCGTGCCGTCGTGGCGGCGGATCAGGGTGTGATTGTCGAGCGCGACCACCTCGTTGCGCCGCAAGGCCGCTTCGAGCGGATTGGGCACGGCCTCGCCGGTGCTCTCGTCGACAAGCGGCATCACTTCGACGATCCGCCGGCCGCGCGCGTCATCGCTGGAATAGCCGGTCAGTTCCTCGGCCTTGGGATTCAGGAACTCGATCACCCCCTCGGCATCGGTCACCAGCACGGCATCGCCGATGGATTCGATGGTGACACGCAGGCGCTCCTTCTCGACCAGCAGTTCCGCGTGCTCGCGTTCCAGCGCCGTCACCAGCCGGCTCACATGGTCGGCCATGTGATTGAACGCCAGCTTGGTTTCCTGCAATTCCGGCGGCGATCCCTTCCGCAGGCGCGCACGCGCGGCGAAATTGCCGCTTTCGATGGCGCGCGCGGCGTTACTCAGTTCGTACAGGCCGCGCAGATTCCAGCCCAGCAGCCAGCGCATCAGCAGAAAGGTGCCGGCGAGGCTGCCCGCTGCCAGCAAGGTAAAACGCAGAAACAGATACCACAGATCATGAATCGCACGGGCGGGATCGAGCCTCACTGTCAGCGTCCCGTAGTTCGCGCCACCGATGACAAAGTCGGCTTGTGCACGCACCTCGTGCAAGTCGACGAGCGCCTCAAACCAGGCAGGGTAGTCCTTGACACGCGGCGGTGTGTTCGCCTCGATCTCGACCTGGCGTGACACATAGCGAACTTGCCGCAAATGGAAGCGATCGATCCGGGCGCGGATCGTCTGTTCGATGGCCGGGTAGTCGCGCAGCAATACCTGTTCTTGGATCGCGGTATTGAGCGCCATCAGTTCGCTGTCTGCACGTAACTGCAGCTGGCTCTGCTCGCGAACCACCAGCGGCACACCGAGTACCTCCAGTGCCACGCCGTACATTACCGCCACCAGCGCGAACATCGCCGCGAGGATACGCTTGGACAAGCTGAACCGGCCAGGGCCCCAGATTTCATTCATCGACGGGCACCCGGGTGCGGCGGAAGAAGGCACGATAGTTGGCGTAGTCGCCATCGGTGGCGGCAACGAATCCGCGCAGTCTGGACTGGCCCACCGCCTGCGCCGCAGCGTTCAGCACATGCAGCCCTTCGGGGTCTTGGGCCATGCCGACGAACGCCTGGCGGACCTTTTCGCCCTCGGCCTGGCTGACGCGTGGCGAGGCCATGATGGCAAGATCGTAATACGGCTCAGATTCGTAGAGTACGCGGTACCTGGTACCGCTGCGACGGGAGAATTCTGCCATCAGCTGGTGATTCACGCCGGCTGCGGCAACTTCGCCCGACATCATCTGTCCGATCGCCGCCTCCTGATTTCCCGCGAACACCGGCTTGACTGTGACGCCTGCCCGCAGCAGCGCGTCCATGGGCACAAAGTAACCGACAAACGCATAGGGATTGGGAAACGCTATGGTTTTTCCGTCCATGTCATGCAGGGACCGGGCCGGAGAGTCTGCCCGCACCACGATCTGGCCACGTATGCCCGGGCTATCCTGCCGTGCCAGCACGCGCCAGCCCAAAGCTGCCCGCTTGGGCGTGAAGAGGTGATTCGTATAGGCAAAATCGAGCTTGCCCACCAGCGCAAGGTCGGTCGTTTCATTGGCTGTGCGGCCGATGTGTAATTCCAGCGGCACGCCGGATTTCGCGGATATGTACTTGAGGATGGGGTTCCAGTAGAGTGCCGTTGCCTGCAGGTTGCGCTGGTTGATTACGCCGAAAGTGTAGGGTTTGGCAGCGGTTGCGTAACCGACGACTCCGAAAATCAATGCCAAGCACCATGCAAAACACTTCATTTCGCCTCCATCGCGCTGTGAGTTTTTGGTCAGGTTGACTATTTTGTTTCAAACAGTCGAGTTTATCCCGCATCTCACCATACTTGGTCTTATAAATCACATCTATCGTCCATAAATCCGATTTTTTGAACGACTGTTAAAATTCCAGCAGTTCCCGCCACCCGAGGCAATATCATCGACTGCCTGCTCATTCTCAACGGCCAAGCCCGGACGATTCCCTTCGACGACATCAGCGAGCACGTCGGCAAGCCGGACCGCTTTCTCTGGGTCGAACTGAAATCGCCCGACAGCCAGACCATCACCCGGCTCGGCGACGAGCTCGGCCTGCATGCGCTGGCGCTGGAGGACGCGATCTCCACCCACCAGCGACCCAAGCTGGAAGAATACGAAGCGCATCTCTTCATCGCCACGCGCACCGTGCAGCTGTGGGAAGGCCGGCTGGAGTTCGGCGAGACCCATCTGTTCGTCGGCGCCAATTACGTCGTCGCCATCCGGCACGACAGCGGCGCGGGCTACCAGCGCGTGAGCGAGCGACTGCAGCGCCAGACCAACGGCGCCCGCTCGGGTGTGCCCTACACGCTGTATCTGGTGCTCGACCTCATCGTCGACCGCTTCCGCCCGGTGATCGAAGGCATGCAGGACCGTTTCCAGGCGCTGGAAAGCCAGCTGATGAGCGGCACGCCCGCGGGGCGCGACATGCTCGAACGCCTGTACGAAATGAAGCGCGACCTCACCGCGCTGCACGACACCGCCGAGCCCATGCTCGAAATCACGCAGAACCTGATCCGCCTGCACCCCGAGCTGGCGACGAAGGAACTGAAAGCGTATTACCGCGACATCCACGACCACGCCGTGCGCGTCTCGCGCGCGATCGACCGGCTGCGGCTCACCACGTCCGACGCGATGCAGTTCCATCTCGCCTCGCTGTCGGTGAAGCAGAACGAGTCGGTGCAGAAGCTCGCCGGCTGGGGCGCGCTGCTCGCCCTGCCCACCGTGATTTTCAGCATGTACGGCATGAACTTCGAATTCATGCCCGAGCTGAAATGGCCGTGGGCCTATCCTGCGCTGCTGGGCCTGACCGCTGCCGGCGTGTACTACCTGTACCGCCGCCTGAAGCGCCGCGGCTGGATCTGAGGCCGCGCCGCCGTCCTTTCTAACCGGTTCTTCATTCCATCTGCCACACCATGACCCACGATCCCGTCCGCATCGGCCTTGTTTCCATCAGCGACCGCGCGAGCCAAGGCGTGTACGAAGACCAGGGCCTGCCTGCGCTGCGGGCCTGGTTCAACGAAGTGCTCGTCAACCCGGTGGAGTTCGTCGCCCGCCTGATTCCGGACGAGCAGCCGCAGATCGAATCCACCCTGATCGAGCTGGCCGACACGGAAGGCTGCGCGCTGATTCTCACCACCGGCGGCACCGGCCCGGCGCTGCGCGACGTCACGCCCGAGGCCACGCTGGCGGTGGCGCACAAGGTGTTGCCCGGCTTCGGCGAGGCGATGCGCGCGGTGTCGCTGAAATACGTGCCGACCGCGATCCTGTCGCGCCAGGTCGGCGTCACCCGCGGCGCGAGCCTCATTCTCAACCTGCCCGGCCAGCCCAAGGCGATCAAGGAAACGCTCGACGGCATCTTCGCCGCGGTGCCCTACTGCATCGACCTGATCGGCGGCCCGTATCTGGAGGCGCGCCCGGACACCGTTGCGGTGTTCCGTCCCAAGTCGGCGCTGCGTCAGCCGCCGGCGCCGTAGCGGCGCGCAAAGGCCGCGTCGAGGTTGATTTCGTGCGCGGTCTTCGGACCGATCACGCACAGCTCGAGGCTCGCCGGCATCGTCAGCTTGCCGGCGGCGTTCACGTAGCGTCCCGCCATGATTTCGGCTTCGCGCTGCGGCGCGTCAGCGGGCAGCGAAGGATCGGCCACGCCGTCGGGGTAAACGGGGAAACCGCCTGCGCCGTATTTGTCCGTCGCGCCCAGGGTGTGCAGCAGTTCGTGGGCGATGACCAGATTGTTCTGCCCCTGCTGGCGCGGGTCGGCGTAGGCATGCACCACGCCGATCAGGCCCTTTTGCAGGCCCAGCGAATGCGCCAGCGCGACCCCGTCCTGCGGGGCGTGGTACAGCACGAAGAGCTTCACACGGCCCAGCTGCGGCAGCCATTGGCCCGACTGCCGGTACACCCAGCCGCGCAGCTTGAGGCTCCACCACACGGTTTCCAGCACGTTGCCATTTTGCGGCGGCGCGGGCGGCCTGGCCTTGGCCTCGGGCAAGACCTCGAGATGCATCGCGGGCGCGACGCGCACGCCGTAGCGCGCGGTTTCGCGTTCGAGAAAGGCGTTGATGTCGTCGAAATCGGCGGCGTCGAGCGCGGCGATCGTCGCCGCCGCGGCTGCCGAGCCGTCACCGTTGATCGGCACCAGATCGACCGCCAGCGCCGTGCCCCAGCCGCGCACCATCCATTGTTCCAGCCAGGTGAAACCGAGGGCGCCGGCCAGGATGCCCAGCAGGATCAGGATGCGGATGCGGCGAAAGCTCATGGCGGACGGGCGCGGGGTGGCGGAATCCTGCTAACGGCCGGAATGCCTGCCGCTTGATGGCGTCGCCCGTTTCATGGCGTAGCGGCGGCCGGCACAGCCGCCCGGCCCGCGCCCAGGGTCAGCTTGCTGCCCACGAACCTGTCCTTCAGCGGCTGCGCCGCCGGCGCGCCGACGGCGACACGCGCCGGATCGAGGCCGAGCTTGAGAAGCGCGTCGCGCATCGCCTGGCCGCGCGCCTGCGCAAGCCGGGTCAGCGCCTCGTCGCCCACCTTGGTCTGTTGCGTGAGTCGCTCCAGCAATTCGGCATGGAAGGCCGACGCCGGCCCTTCGTCGCGCGTCTTGAAGCGGCGGGCGAGCCGCTCGACCGTTTCACTTTCCAGCACGCGCGCGGCGGCGCTGGCGTTCTTGTCCTGATAGCCCGCGCGCAGTTTCTGGTACGCCTCCTTGCCGGCGGCGGCCTTGTAGCGGTCCTCCAGCCAGGTCTGGATCTTGTAGTTGTTGACGTCCACCGGGCCCGGCGCCTCGCCCTCCGCGAGCTTGATGCCGGCCGCCGCCGCGGCGTCGCGGCGCATCGCCTGCACCTGCAGGGCGCGGCGGTCGGCCTCGGGGTCGTAGCCGGGCTCCAGCGTCAGGGTCAGCGCAGGCCGCTTGGCAAGCGCCTCAGCCAGGGTCTTCAGTTTTTCCTGTTCGGGTGGCAACAGCGCGCTGCTGCCGGGGTCGAAATCGACCGCCTCGAGTTTTTCCGAACTGACGCCGAGCAGCTTGCCGAGCGCGCGGAAGGGCGCGGTGACGAGCTTGGTCAGCACGTTGACGATGGCCTTCCAGATGATGCGGCCATAGCTGAATTTCGGATCGTCGAGGCTGCCGGACACCGGCAGGTCGAGGTCGATGACGCCGTTGCTGTCTTCCAGCAGCGCGATGGCAAGGTCGAGCGGCAGGTTGACCGCATCGGGGCTCTCGACCCGCTCGCCGAGCTTGAGCTTGTTGACGATGAACTTGTTCTCGCCGGACAACTGGCGCGCCTTGATTTTGTATTCGAGATCGACCGAGAGCTTGCCGGAATCGATGCGGCGCCCGGCAAATTTTCCCGAGTAGGGTGTGAGCCGGGTCATTTCCAGGTTGCGGAAGGCCAGCGTGAGGTCGGTGAATTCGGTCGCCCGGAAAGGCTGGAGCGAGCCGCGCACGCGCGCCGAGCCGTAGTCGTCCACCTTGCCGTCCAGTTCAACCTGGGCGGTGGTCTGCGGGTCGGAGGACAGCCCGGTGACGACGCCGGACAGATCGTGCATGCGGGTGCCGAACTGCGGCGTGAGCGAAAGATCGGCGAACTCGGCGTTGGCGCCGACGATGCGCACGCGCTCGACGGCGACGGGGAAAACCGGCGGCGCCGCCTGCCCGGGCGCGGCCGGTTTGGCCTCGGCCGCCGGCTTACCGGAC
>JAIWOS010000048.1 GCA_020217265.1 Thiobacillus sp.
TCCCGTCCTCGACCGGCGCCGCCAAGGCCGTCGGCAAGGTGCTGCCCGCGCTGAACGGCAAGCTCACCGGCATGGCCTTCCGCGTG
Organism: Thiobacillus sp.; assembly: GCA_020217265.1. GTDB lineage: Bacteria > Pseudomonadota > Gammaproteobacteria > Burkholderiales > Thiobacillaceae > Thiobacillus. The sequence continues at coordinate 87 of JAIWOS010000048.1, forward strand.
CCGACCTCCGACGTGTCGGTGGTCGACCTCACCGTCGAACTCGAGAAGCCCGCCAAGTACGCCGACATCTGCGCCGCCATGAAGAAGGCGTCCGAGTCCGGCGATATCAGCAAGACGCTCGGCTACACCGACGAGAAGGTCGTCTCGACCGACTTCCGCGGCGTGGGCTATTCGTCGATCTTCGACGCCGAAGCCGGCATCGCGCTGGACGACACCTTCGTCAAGGTCGTGTCCTGGTACGACAACGAGTACGGCTACACCTGCAACATGCTGCGCTTCGTCGAGCACGTGGCGAAGTAAGGATCCGGGAGGCAAGGGACAGGACGCAGGGGTTCCTGGCGTCCTGCCTTCTGCCCTTGTGCGTGAGCCTTAAGGCCTGGCGCGGCTTTCGTCGCCGCGCCAACCCTTAACCCTTACCTTTCGTGGAGAACACAACATGACATTCAAACGCGTCACCGATCTCGATCTCGCTGGCAAGCGCGTGTTCATTCGCGCCGACATGAACGTGCCCGTCAAGGACGGCAAGGTCACCTCCGACGCCCGCATCACCGCCTCGATGCGCACCATCGAGCACTGCATGAAGGCCGGCGCCAAGGTGATGGTCACCTCGCATCTGGGGCGCCCCACCGAAGGCGAATTCAAGGAAGAGGATTCCCTGAAGCCCGTGGTCGACGTGATTGCGCAGAAGCTCGGCAAGAACATCCGCCTCATCCGCGAATGGGTCGACGGCGGCTTCGACGTTGCCGACGGCGAACTCGTGGTGCTGGAAAACGTGCGCGTCAACAAGGGCGAGAAGAAGAACCTCGACGAGACAGCGAAGAAATACGCAGCCCTGTGCGACGTGTTCGTGATGGACGCCTTCGGCACCGCCCACCGCGCCGAAGCCTCGACCCACGGCATCGCCAAGTTCGCCCCGGTGGCGTGCGCCGGCATCCTCTTGACCGAAGAGCTCGACGCGCTCGCCAAGGCGCTCGCCAACCCGGCGCGGCCGATGGTCGCCATCGTCGGCGGCTCGAAAGTGTCGACCAAGCTGACCGTGCTCGAAGCGCTGTCGGAGAAGGTCGACCAGCTGGTCGTCGGCGGCGGCATCGCCAACACCTTCCTTGCCGCCGTGGGCAAGAACGTCGGCAAGTCGCTGTGCGAACACGACCTGATCCCCACTGCCAAGGCCTTGATCGATAAGATGGCAGCGCGCGGCGCCTCCATTCCCATTGCGGTCGATGTGGTCGTCGGCAAGAAGTTCGACGCCAACGAACCCGCTGTGGTGAAGAGCGCCGACGAAGTCGCCGACGACGACATGATCTTCGATATCGGCCCGAAGAGCGCGCAGGAGCTCGCCGACATCATCGGCAAGGCCGGCACCATCGTGTGGAACGGCCCGGTCGGCGTGTTCGAATTCGACCAGTTCGGCGAAGGCACCAAGACCGTGTCGATGGCGATCGCCAACGCGCCGGGCTTCAGCCTCGCCGGTGGCGGCGACACCATCGCCGCCATCCAGAAATACGACATCTACGACAAGGTCAGCTACATTTCGACCGCCGGCGGCGCCTTCCTCGAATACCTCGAAGGCAAGACGCTCCCCGCAGTGGCGATCCTGGAGGAGCGCGCCAACGGCTGAGGCGCAGACGGAAAGCGGTGAGCGCAACACGCTCACCGCTTTTGTTTTTTCCGCTTGCTGCTTACCGATTACGGCACACCAACATGATCCGCAGAACCAAAATCGTCGCCACGCTGGGCCCCGCCTGTTCCGATGCCAAAACCCTGGACCGGATGATGGAGGCGGGCATCGACGTGGTGCGTCTCAACTTTTCCCACGGCACCGCGCAGGACCACATCGATCGCGCCGAACTGGTGCGCTCGCTCGCGCGTGCGCGCGGCCGCGCCGTCGGCGTGCTGGTCGACCTGCAGGGGCCGAAAATCCGCATCGGCAAGTTCAAGGACGGCAAAATCACGCTCGCCAAGGGTGACCGCTTCATACTGGATGCCGCGTGCACGCTGGGTGACCAGACACGCGTCGGCCTCGATTACAAGGAACTGCCGAACGACGTTTCGCGCGGCGTGACCCTGCTGCTCGACGACGGCCGCATCGAGTTCTGGGTCGAGGAAGTCAAGGGCAGCGAGATTCACTGCACCGTGGTGCAGGGCGGCACCCTGTCCAACAACAAGGGCATCAACCGCAAGGGTGGCGGTCTTTCCGCTGCCGCGCTGACCGAAAAGGACATCGAAGACATCAAGACCGCCGCGGCGCTCAAGGCCGACTATCTCGCGGTATCGTTTCCGCGCTCCGGCGCCGACATGCGGCAGGCGCGCGAACTGCTGCGGGCGGCTGGCGGCAAGAGCCAGCTGGTCGCCAAGATCGAGCGCACCGAGGCGATCCAGCATCTGGAAGATATCCTCGACGCGTCCGACGCCATCATGGTCGCGCGCGGCGACCTCGGCGTGGAAGTCGGCGACGCCGCGGTGCCCGCGCTGCAAAAGCGCATGATCAAAATGGCGATCGAGCGCAACAAGACCGTGATTACCGCCACGCAAATGATGGAATCGATGATCACCAGCCCGATTCCGACGCGGGCCGAAGTGTCCGACGTGGCCAACGCCGTGCTCGACGGCACCGACGCGGTGATGCTCTCCGCCGAGACGGCCGCCGGCCAGTTCCCGGTCGAGGCGGTGCAGGCGATGGACCGCGTCTGTCTCGAGGCCGAGAAGGAAGCCGAACCCAGCTTCTCCAACGACCGCCTGTCGAAGAGCTTTCTGCGCGCCGACGAAGCGATCGCGATGTCGGCCGTGTTTACCTCGGTGCACCTCAACATCAAGGCCATCGCCGCGCTCACCGAATCCGGCAACACCTGCCTGTGGATGAGCCGGCTCTCGACCAAGGTGCCGATCTACGCCTTGACACCCCAGGTCGAAACCCGTAGAAAAGTCACTCTTTTCCGCGGCGTGTATCCCATCAACCTGAAAACGTCGAGCAAGGAGCGCGACGTGCTGCTGGCCGAAGCGGAAGAAGAACTGCGCCGGCGCGGCGCGGTACGCGAAGGCGACCTGATCCTGCTGACCATCGGCGAACCCATCGGCCAGTCCGGCGGCACCAACACCATGAAAATCGTGCGGGTGGGCAGCTCGAAAAAAACCTGATTCATCCGACATTCTCAACCTTTAGGAGACTCTCAAATGGCCCTGATTTCCCTTCGTCAACTGCTCGACCACGCCGCCGAAAACGGCTACGGCCTGCCTGCGTTCAACGTCAACAACATGGAACAGGTCAAGGCGATCATGGAAGCCGCCGCCGCCGTCGATTCGCCGGTGATCCTGCAAGGCTCCGCCGGTGCGCGTTCCTACGCGGGCGAGCCCTTCCTGCGCCACCTCATCCTGGCCGCGATCGAGATGTACCCGCAGATCCCCATCTGCATGCACCAGGACCACGGCGCCTCGCCCAGCATCTGCTTCCGTTCGATCCAGTCCGGCTTCAGCTCGGTGATGATGGACGGCTCGCTGAAGGAAGACGGCAAGACGCCGTCGTCCTATGAATACAACGTCGACGTCACCCGCAAGGTGTCTGAACTGGCGCACGCCTGCGGCGTATCGGTCGAAGGCGAACTCGGCTGCCTGGGCTCGCTCGAAACCGGCAAGGCCGGCGAGGAAGACGGTCACGGCGCCGAAGGCACGCTGGACCACTCCATGCTGCTGACCGACCCCGACGAGGCTGCCGACTTCGTGTCCAAGACCCGCGTCGACGCCCTGGCCATCGCCATCGGCACCTCGCACGGCGCCTACAAGTTCACCCAGAAGCCCACCGGCAAGGTGCTGCGCATCGACCGCGTGAAAGAAATCCACGCCCGCATCCCCAACGTCCACCTCGTCATGCACGGCTCCTCGTCGGTGCCGGAAGACTGGCTCGCCATCATCAACAGCTACGGCGGCGACATGGGCCAGACCTACGGCGTACCGGTTGAGGAAATCGTCGAGGGCATCAAGAACGGCGTGCGCAAGGTCAACATCGACACCGACCTGCGCATGGCGTCCACCGGCGCCATCCGCAAGCACCTGGCTGAAGACCGCAAGAACTTCGACCCGCGCAAGTTCCTCAAGGAATCGACCAAGGCCATGAGCGGCATCTGCAAGGCCCGCTACGAAGCATTCGGTTCCGCCGGCATGGCAAGCAAGATCGGCAAGGTGTTCAGCCTCGAAGAAATGCAGAAGCGCTACGACAAGGGCGAACTCGATCCCAAGGTCAACTGATCCTTTCGGTTCGCATGCAAAAAGGGACGCCACGGCGTCCCTTTTTTTGTTCTCGACAAGTCTGAGTTGGGCACTATATAGTTATATAAGGATACTATTGTCCTGCTTAACCCCTATAGGAGCTCACCATGAACAAGCTGCTCGCCCTGATGGTCCTCGCGCTGGTTGCACTGCCAGCCCAGGCCAGCCCGGAACTCGCCAACAAAAGCAAGTGCATGACCTGCCATCAGGTCGACAAGAAGGTGCTGGGCCCGTCGTTCAAGGAAATCGCCGCCAAGTACAAGGGCGACAAGACGGCCGAGGCCATGCTGACAGACAGCATCACCAAGGGCGTGAAGGGCAAATGGGGCAAGATTCCGATGCCGGCGCAGAAAGTCTCCGCGGCAGACGCGGCGGCGCTGGCGAAATGGATTCTGAGCCTGTAAGAGTTCGCTGCTAGCCGAGCATCGCTTTCAGCGCGGCCAGGCGGTCGCTGCCGCTGGCCTTGGTTTCGGCATCGGGCGCGGCGTCCGGGCGCCGGACGTCGTCGCCCAGCTCATCGATGAAACGCGAGGGCTCGCAGCCGACCGATTCGCGTGCCCGCTTGCGACGGGAACAATAGGACAGCGTGAGGGATTTGCGCGCGCGCGTCACGCCCACGTACATCAGCCGGCGTTCCTCCTCCAGTCGTCCCTCGTCCACTGCGTCGCGGTGCGGCAGGATGTTCTCCTCGACGCCGACCAGGAAGACGTGGCCGAACTCCAGCCCCTTGGCGGCGTGCAGGGTCGACAGGCGCACGGCGTCCGGCGCCTCGTCCTCGCGGCCTTCCAGCAGCGTGATGAGCGCGATGGTCTGGGTCAGTTGCAACAGATCCTTGTCGTCTTCCTCGCCCTTTTTGGCGATCCACGCGGCAAATTCGCGCACGCTGTCCCAGCGTGACTGCGCGGCGCGCTGGTCGTCCTGGTCGAACAGCCAGGCCTCGTAGCCGATCGCCTGCAGCAGCTCGTCGAGCAGCTCGCCCGCCGGCTCGCGGGCGACGCGCGCCTCGAAGCGGTTGATGAAATTGCAGAACTCGACCAGCGGCGCCAGATGGCGTTCGCCGATCTGCGCCGCGGCGGCAGCCGAGAATACTGCCTCGAAGAGGCTCGTGTGCAGGGTCGCGGCGACCTGGCCGAGCTTTTCCAGCGTGGCGGCGCCGATGCCGCGCCGGGGCGTGGTGACGGCGCGGATGAAGGCCGGGTCGTCGTCGCCGTTGGCGATGAGCCGCAGGTAGGCGATCACGTCCTTGATCTCGCTCTTGTCGAAAAACGACTGCCCGCCGGAGAGCTGATAGGGCACTTTCTCGTTCCTCAACGCCTGCTCGAACACGCGCGCCTGATAGTTGCCGCGATAGAGAATGGCGTAGTCGCGCCATTCGGTGCGGTGCTGGAACTTGTGCGACAGGAGCCGCATCACCACGGATTCCGCCTCGTGCTCCTCGTCCTTCGCGGGCATGACCTGGATCGCGTCGCCCACGCCCAGATCGCTCCACAGGCGCTTCTCGAACAGCTTGGGGTTGTTGGCGATGAGGTTGTTGGCGGCCTTGAGGATGCGCACCGTCGAGCGGTAGTTCTGTTCGAGCTTGACGACGTGCAGGTGCGGGTAGTCGTCGCGCAGCTGGCGCAGGTTGTCGGCCGAGGCGCCGCGCCAGCCGTAGATCGCCTGGTCGTCGTCGCCCACCGCGGTGAACGATGCGCGCACGCCGGTGAGTTTCTGCAACAGGCGGTACTGGGCCGCGTTGGTGTCCTGGTATTCGTCGACGAGCACGTGGCGCAGGCGGTTCTGCCATTTCTCGCGCAGCTCGGCGTGGGTGTCGAGCAGTTCCGCCGGCAGCCGGATCAGGTCGTCGAAGTCGACCGCCTGGTAGGCGCGCAGGGTGGCGTCGTAGCGGTCGTAGATTTTCGCGTAGACGCGCGCGTTGTCGTCGCAGGCCTCGGCCAGCGCGGCGGCGGGCGACTTCAGTTCGTTCTTCCACAGCGAAATGCGGGAGACGGCGCGCCGGATTTCCTGCTTGTCGGTGGTCTTGAGGATTTCCGACACGATGCCCATGGCATCGGCGGAATCCAGGATGGAGAACGCCGGCTTGAGCCCGGCGTGGCTCGCGTCTTCGCGCAGCATGCGCAAGCCCATCGAGTGGAAGGTGGTGACGATGAGCCCCTTGGCATTGACGCCCTGGGTGAGCTTGGCCGCGCGTTCGGCCATCTCGCGCGCGGCCTTGTTGGTGAAAGTGATGGCGGCGATCGAGCCCGGCTTGTAGCCGCATTCGCCGATGAGGAAGGCGATCTTGTGGGTGATCACCCGCGTCTTGCCCGAACCGGCGCCGGCCAGCACCAGCAAGGGGCCGTCGAGATACTTCGCCGCTTCGCGCTGCGGCGGGTTGAGTGCGGCGAGCAGGCTCATGTCGCGCCGAACTCGCGTTCGAGATACGCGTTGATGGCGTCGGATTCGTACAGCCAGCTCACCCGGCCGTCGTCGCCTTCGATCCGCAGACACGGCACCTGCGGCTTGCCGCCGCCGGCGATGAGCGCGGCGCGGTGGTGCGCGTCGGCGCGGGCGTCGCGCAGTTCGATGTCGAGCGAAAGCCGGCGCATCGTGCGGCGCACCTTGAGGCAGAACGGGCAGGTGGGAAAATGATAGAGCGCGAGTTTCGCCGTGCGTGCGTCTACTGCAGCCTGGGCTTCTGCGCTGCGCTGGATGCCGCGGGGCTGGGTGAGCCAGTTGCCCAGCAGCAGAAAGGGGCCGAGCACGGCGCGCAGGGTACGGAAAAACAGGCGGATCAGGGATTTCATGCGGGGGGACGTCACGAGGCGGGAATACGGGCGCGCTATGATGCGGTTTCACGCGCGAAGAACCCGTATTTTATATGCCCACCTATGCCATTGGCGACATCCAGGGATGCCGCGATTCGCTGTTGCACCTGCTTGACGAGATCGGCTTCGATCCGGCCGCCGACCGCCTCTGGTTCGTCGGCGACCTGGTCAACCGCGGACCCGATTCGCTGGGCACGCTGCGGCTGATCCGCGACCTGGGCGAGGCCGCGATCTGCGTGCTGGGCAACCACGACCTGCATCTCCTCGCACTGGCGGAAGGCGTCGGTCGCGTCCACAAGGGCGACACCCTTGACGCCGTGCTGGCGGCGCCCGACCGCGACGAACTGCTCGTCTGGCTGCGCCACCGGCGGCTCGCCTGGGCGGAAAGCGGCTTTCTGCTCGTCCACGCCGGCGTGCTGCCCGGCTGGACGCCGGCCGACGCGATGGCGCGCGCCGCCGAGGCCGAAGCCGTGCTGCGCGGGCCGGACTACCGCGACTTTTTCGAACGCATGTACGG
>JAIWOS010000203.1 GCA_020217265.1 Thiobacillus sp.
CGCGCGTCGTCGCCGTGGACCGTTCGCCCGCCGCGCTCGCCATCGCCGCCCGCAACGCCGCGGCGCTGGGCGCCGCCGTGGAATTGATCGAAAGCGACTGGTTCGCAGCGCTGGGCGGCCGGCAGTTCGACATCATCGTCGGCAATCCACCCTACGTGGCGGCCGCCGACCCGCACCTCGCCCAGGGCGACGTCCGCTTCGAACCCGCGTCCGCGCTCGCCGCTGGCCCCGACGGCCTGGCCGACCTGCGCCGCCTGATCGCGACCGCGCCAGGTCATCTCCACCCTGGCGGCTTCCTGCTGCTGGAACACGGGTACGACCAGGCGCCGGCCGTGCGCACCCTGCTCGAAACCCACGGATTTCGACAGATCGCCCACTGGAAGGATCTGGCCGGCATCGATCGCGTCACCGGCGGGAAACTGTCGGAATAATTTACACATCCCGGAAATCCGGGCCATCGTTCCCCGCACACCCCACGCCCGCAGGGGCTTTCGTCGCGCACCCCTTGGGCTGGTGCGAAACTTGCTGATATCCGGCACAATCCCCCGAACGCTGATCGAGGCTCACCATGTCCGACCTTACCCCCGAAAACCAGGATACTCCCGACCAGACCCCGCCCTCGCCCGCCGTCGACGCTTCCCGCCGCAAGCTCGCGGGCACCGCGCTGGGTGTCGCCGCGGTATTCACCCTTGCGAGCCGCCCCGTGTGGGCCAATCAGTGCACGATTTCAGGCATGATGTCGGGCAATCTGTCCGCGCCCAAAGGGCCGGCCTGCGAGGGCTGCACCCCCGGTTACTGGATGCAGGACCAGCACCTGGATTCGTGGATACCGACCGGCTTCAAGACCACGGACAAGTTCAATATGGTTTTCAAAGTCACCCAGTATCTCAAGAGCGACGGCACGCCCTACACCCTGCTGGAAGTCATGCGCAACCTCAACGGCAGCGGCGACCCGATTTCCACCAACCTGGGCTTCCACGCCGTTGCCGCCCTGCTCAATGCCGCGCACCCCAACGTGAACTATGGCTACACGTCCGGCGAAATCATCAGCCTGTTCCAGAAAAACTACCTGACCAACGGCGCAGCCCTGAAAAACTCGCTCGACATGATGAACAACCGCGGCTGCCCCCTTAACTGACGCAATGCCAGCCGCACCTGCCCGCCTGCTCAAGTGCTGGGGTGACGAAGCAGTCGTGTACGACAGCGGCTCGGGCGATACGCACTACCTCAAGCCGCTGACCCTGGCGCTCTATCAGACGTGTCGCGAGCACCCCGGCTTCACCGCCGATGAAATAGCCGCCGCGCTCGCGCAGCGGCTCGACGTGGACGACACCCCACAATTCCGCGAACTGGCCGAAGACGTATTGCAGCACCTGCGGCACGTGGGCCTGCTGGAATCCGCATGAAGCTGCTCCAGCTGTCTCCTGGCGACCTGCGCCGCCAGCTGGCGGGGCCGGGCGTGTGGCTGCGAACCGGCCCGTTTTCCCTGCGTGTGCGGTCCGACATTCCCAGCGTGGGGGAGGGGCTTGCTCACCTCTATGGCCAGTTCGAGGTTCGCAGCGCGCATGAGGCCTTCGCCGATTTCCATGTGTCGGTCGACGCGTCTGCCGGGCTGCGCCGCTGGTTTCGGCCGCAGGCCCGGTTTTCCTTTGACGGCTTGCAGCCCTTCAAGCCCCTGCCCCGCGACCAAGCCTTCCCGATGCTGGAATGGGGGCTCAACTGGTGCGTGTCCACGCAGGCGCACCAGTACCTCATCATTCATGCCGCCGTCGTCGAAAAAAACGGACTGGCCGCCATTCTCCCGGCGCCGCCCGGATCGGGCAAAAGCACGCTGGCAGCCGCGCTGGTGCTGTCGGGCTGGCGCCTGCTGTCCGACGAACTGACCCTGATCGACCGAGCCACCGGCCTGATCCAGCCGCTGCCGCGCCCGGTCAGCCTGAAAAACCAGTCGATCGATGTCATCCGGAACTTCGACAGCGAGGCCTATATCAATCGCGCATCGCACGACACGATCAAGGGCACGGTCGCGCACATGCGTCCGCCGCGCGACAGCGTATTGCGCCAGCATGAACCCGCGCAGCCCCGCTGGGTGATTTTCCCGAAATGGGAAGCGGGCGCCAGCACCCGCCTCACGCCACGTTCGCAAGCGCAAACCTTCATGTTCCTGGCGCAGAACGCCTTCAACTACAGCCACCTCGGCGCCGACGGTTTTCGCGTCGGCACCGCCCTCATCGACCAGTGCAGCTGCTTCGATTTCCGTTACAGCGACCTTGACGAAGCGATCGCCGCCTTCGAGCACCTGAGCCAAACCGCCGACGAATCCGCATGAACCGCGACCTGCTCGTACGCACGCTGCGCACGCCCGACGCCATCACCCGGTTTTCGATGGGCGAATGGGACACGCTGATCCGCCAGGCCCGCGCGGCCGGGCTGCTGGCGCGTCTGGCCCACCACTTTCGGCGGCACGACCTGGAGCGTGCGGTTCCCGCGTCGGTGCGCTGGCATCTGGCGGCCGCGCGGACGCTAGCGGACAAGCAGCGCACGGCCGTGCGCTGGGAGCTTCAGCAAATTCAGGCCGCTCTGGCAGGCCTCGCCCTGCCACTGGTCGCGCTCAAGGGCGCCGCGTATGTCGCGGCCGATTCGCCCGCCGCCGACGGCCGGCTGTTCAACGATATCGACATCCTCGTCCCGCGCGAACGGCTGGCTGAAGTCGAGAACGCCCTCATGCTCGCCGGCTGGCATGGCACCCACCTCACCGACTACGACAAGCGCTATTACCGCCGCTGGATGCACGAACTGCCGCCCATGCAGCACGTACAGCGCCAGACCGTGATCGACGTGCATCACGCCCTCCTTCCCGACACGGCACGCTATCACCCCGATTCCGCCAAGCTGTTCAGCCGCGCCGTCGCAGTCGCAGACATGCCCGGCATCGCGGTACTGGCGCCGGAAGACCGCATCCTCCATTCGGCAACACATCTTTTCCATGACGGCGAACTGCCGCACGGCCTGCGCGATCTGACCGACATCGATCTGCTGCTGCGCGAGGCCGACGCGCCCGACTTCTGGCCGCGCCTGCTCGCGCGCGCGGAAGAATTGCAACTGCGCCGTTCGCTGTTTTACGCCCTGCGCTACCTAGACCGCTTCCTCGACACGCCAGTCCCCGACAGCGTGCACGCCGCGCTCCGGGACGCCGCTCCCGGCCAACTGACGCTCGCGCTGATGGACGCCGTGTTTGCGCGCGCGCTCGCCCCCGACCACACCAGTTGCGAAGACGCCTTCACGCCGGCCGCCCGGCTGGCCGCCTACGTACGCGCGCACTGGCTGCGGATGCCGATGCATCTCCTGATACCGCACCTGTTCCATAAGGCCTTCGTCAGCCCGTATCTGGAAAATCAGTCGCCCCGCGCGGCTTGACGTTGTTTGCTTCGCGGGTATAATTCTTGAGTATTCCAGTCAAGTATTTCAGGAGCCACCATGACCCCGCTCGATCGCATCCGCGAACAAGTCACCAACAACACCATCGTGCTGTACATGAAAGGCACGCCGCAGTTTCCGCAATGCGGTTTCTCGTCGCGTGCGGCGCAGGTCTTGCAGGCCTGCGGCGTGAAGGATTTTCTGGCCGTGAACGTGCTGGCCGACCCGGAAATTTTCGAGAACCTGAAGTACTACGCCAACTGGCCGACCTTCCCGCAGCTGTACGTGAAGGGCGAGTTGATCGGCGGCTCCGACATCATGATCGAGATGTACCAGAAGGGCGAAATCCAGAAACTGTTGCAGGAAGCCCTGGCCGCCTGACCCTGCGGCACCCCGCAAAAAAGCCGGCCTCGCGCCGGCTTTTCCATGCAGCCTCCTGCCTGTGGTGTTCACTTATGCATCGGCGAATCGGCCTTGGAGGCTGCCCCTTCTTCCATCATCACTGACCGGGTTCACGCGCTTCGGCATCGTCCATTCCCAGCTCGTGAATCTTGCGCGTCAGCGTATTCCGTCCCCAGCCCAGCAAATGCGCCGCCTCGATGCGCCGCCCGCCGGTATGGCGCAGCGCCACTTCGATCAGCGTCTTTTCGTAGGCTTGCGTCAGGTCGTCGAGAATGGCCGCCTCGCCGCGCGCCAGACGCGCCCCTGCCTCGGCCGCCAGGCCCGCCAGCCAGTCGCCCGCGCCGCCGTGTTCCGCCGATCCCTGCATCAAATCTGCCGGGAGATCGCCTGCCTCGACAACCTGCCCCGGCGCCATCACGGTGAGATAGTGGCAGACGTTTTCGAGCTGGCGCACGTTGCCGCTCCAGGGCAGCCCGATCAGCGTTTTCATCGCGGCATCCGATACGCCCTTGGCCTCCATCCCGAGTTCGCGCGCGCTCTTCTGCATGAAATGCCGTACCAGCAAGGGGATGTCCTCGCGCCGCTCGCGCAGGGACGGCAGCCGCAACCGGATGACGTTGAGGCGGTGGAACAGGTCTTCGCGGAACAGGCCCTCGCGCACGCGCACTTCAAGATCCTGGTGGGTGGCGGCGATGACGCGCACGTTGACTTTGATCGGCGTGTGTCCGCCGACGCGGTAGAACTGGCCGTCGGCGAGCACGCGCAACAGGCGCGTCTGCAATTCGGCCGGCATGTCGCCGATCTCGTCGAGGAACAGGGTGCCGCCGTCGGCCTGCTCGAAGCGGCCGCGTCGCTGCGCCGCAGCGCCAGTGAACGCGCCGCGCTCGTGGCCGAACAATTCGGATTCGAGAAGATCGCGCGGGATCGCCGCGGTGTTGAGCGCAATGAAAGGGCCGGTCGCGCGCGGGCTATGTCGATGCAGCGCACGCGCGACAAGCTCCTTGCCGCTGCCGGACTCGCCGGTGATCAGCACAGTGGCGTGCGAGTGCGCGAGCCGGCCGATGGCACGGAAGACTTCCTGCATCGCCGGCGCCTGGCCGAGGATTTCCGGGGCCGGCGCATCGCTCGTCGCCGGCACCTCGCGGCTGGCATTCTCGGCCAGCGCGCGCCGCACCAGTTCCAGGGCCTGGTCGACGTCGAAGGGTTTGGGCAGGTATTCGAACGCACCGCCCTGGAAAGCCGCCACCGCGCTGTCGAGGTCGGAATACGCCGTCATGATGATGACCGGCACGCGGGGCAGGCGCTCCTTCAGCGACTGCAAGAGCTCCAGCCCCGACACGCCGGGCATGCGGATGTCGGACAGCACGGCAGCCGGCGTGCTGCGCTCCAGTTCGCGCAGCGCGTCGGTGGCGGAGCTGAAGGTCATGCACGGGATGTCCTCGCGCAGGAGCGCCTTTTCCAGCACCCAGCGGATGGAACGGTCGTCGTCGATGATCCAGACTACAGTCGATTTCGGCATGTCGGTATTCAGGCAGGTAGCGGTAAAAAAATCGAAAACACGGTGCGGCCGGGCTCGCTTTCGCAGTCGATGGTGCCGTGGTTCTGCGCCACAAGCGTCTGCGCCACCGCGAGGCCGAGCCCGCTGCCGCCTTCGCGGCCGGACACCAGCGGATAAAAAATCTGCTCGCGGAGGTCGGCCGGAATGCCGGGTCCATCGTCGATGATCTCGACCCGCATCCCCAACTGGTGGCGCCGGCTCTCCAGCGTGATCTGGCGCGCCACGCGGGTGCGGAACACGATCCTGCCCTGGCCGTGCATCGCCTGCACGGCGTTTCGCGCGATGTTGAGCGTGGCCTGGATGAGCTGCTCGGCATCCGCCCGGATTTCCGGCAGGCTCACGTCGTAGTCGCGCCGCAACGCCACGCTCGGCGTTTCCGCCAATACCAGGCTGCGCACGCGCTCCAGGACTTCGTGAATGTTCACCGCACCAAAACGGGGCGTGCGGTGCGGCGTCAGTAACCGCTCCATCAGCGATTGCAGGCGGTCGGATTCCTTGATGATGACCTGGGTGTATTCGCGCAGCGACTCACGCGGCAGTTCGTGCTCCAGCAACTGCGCCGCACCGCGGATGCCGCCGAGCGGATTCTTGATTTCGTGCGCCAGGTTGCGCAGCAGTTCGCGGTTGGCTTCCTGCTGTAGCCGCGCCTGCTCCAGCCGGGCGATGCGCAGATGCGGATCGACTGCGCGCATCTCGACCAGAACCCCCTGCGGGAGCCGGTCGAGCGGCGAGACATTGCAGCCGACGCGGATCGGCGGGTGGCCACTCACCGCCACGTCGATCTCGTATTCGATCACGGTTTCCTGCTCGCCTCTCGCAGTCTGGATCGCCGCGAGGAACTCGGGGCTGCGGCCGAACGCATGGTCGACGGCGTCGCCCACCAGCACGGCGCCCGACACCCCCAGCAGTGTCTCGATCGCCGGGTTGACGTAGCGGATCACGCTGTCCGCGTCCAGGATCAGGGTGCCGGTGGACAGGCTGTCAAGGCCGGAAAATTCGCTGTCGGGGAAGGGCATGGCGCTCATGCACAGCAATAAAGCACTGATTGTGCCAGAGCGCAGTTGCTGCGGCGCCGCGCTTGCCGCGTCGCGGCAGACGGACGGGAGTTACTTCAGATTGGCCAGCTCGCGCTGGATCGAGACAATGTTCTGCTCGTGCTGCTGCACGGTATCGCGCAATTTCTTCAAGCGATTGAGGTAGCTCGCATCGGTCGCCCGCTCGCCGGGTTGCAGCTTCTCACCCAGCGTCAGTTGGCGGCGCGCCTCTTCGGCATTGCGGCGTTCGCCGGCGATTTCATCCTGCAACACCTGGCGCCGGATGTCGTCGCGCCGCTTCTGGGTAGCGGAGTCGATGCGGGGAAAATCCGCCGGGCTCGGCGCGTACGACGCCCGCCGGGAAGGTCTGGTTCCCGCCGAGAGCGGCGCGGGCGCGCCCGGAATGTCGATGCGTTTTGCGCCCCTTTTGTAGACATCGGTAAACGTCACCTGACCGTTTTCGTCGACGTACTTGTAGATCTCCGCCTGCGCGGGCGCAGCTAGAAAGAGGCACAACAGGAAGGTCGGACGGGCGAAGGACATGGGATGCGAGTGTAGCGTACCCGCTTCTTTACGGCCAAGACTCGGGCCGACTTGATGGCCGCAGCGTTCAGACGCTGCACAAATGAAAAAGGCGGCCCGGGGGCCGCCTTTTTCTGCGAGACCAGCAATTACAGCGAGTAGTACATCGCGAACTCGACCGGGTGGGTCGTCATGCGGAACTTGGTCACTTCCTGCATCTTGAGTTCGATGTAGGCGTCGATCATGTCGTTGGTGAACACACCGCCGCGGGTGAGGAACTCGCGGTCCTTGTCGAGCTCTTCCAGCGCCATTTCCAGGCTGTGGCAGACCTTGGGGATCTTCGCGTCTTCTTCCGGCGGCAGGTCGTACAGATCCTTGTCGGCGGGGTCGCCGGGATGGATCTTGTTCTGGATGCCATCCAGGCCCGCCATCATCAGCGCGGCAAAGCACAGGTAGGGGTTGGCGGTGGGATCCGGGAAACGGGTCTCGATGCGGCGCGCCTTGGTCGACGCGGCAATCGGAATGCGGATCGACGCCGAACGGTTGCGCGCCGAGTAGGCGAGCATGACCGGCGCTTCGAAGCCGGGCACCAGACGCTTGTACGAGTTGGTCGACGGGTTGGTGATCGCGTTCAGCGCCTTGGCGTGCTTGATGATGCCGCCGATGTAGTACAGGCA
>JAIWOS010000049.1 GCA_020217265.1 Thiobacillus sp.
CCGCTTCCAGCCCGGTTGCGTCGAGGAAAACACCAACACCGAAACCCTGGTGCAGCGGCTGCTCTCCGCCGACCTGCCGCGCGGCATCCGCGAACGCGAGGACGCCCTCGACCTGCCCTCGATCATCCTCATCGACCCCAACCTGCCGAGCTACGACGAACCGGGCCCCATGCCGGTCATCCGGGTCGAGGACGCCAAACCGCCCGTGGCCGCGTCCGCAACACCATCACCCACGCCGCCGCCGGCGCCGCCTGCGGCCGAGCGGCCCGAACCCGTCGCCCGCATCGAATACGCCCAGCCCAGTGCCGCCGCCGCCCGGGTTTCCGTCCCCACGCGCCGGCGTGCCTCCGGGCTCTGGATCGCCGCCGCAATCCTGCTGCTGATCACGCTGCTTGCGCAGCTCGCCTGGTATCTGCGCGACACCCTGGCCAGCCGGCTGCCGCAAACCCGCCCGGCGTTCGAACAGGCCTGCGCCCTGCTCGGGTGCCGGCTTGCACTGCCGCGCGAACTGGATCAATTGCAGATCGTCGGCTCCGATCTCCAGACCGAAGCCGGCGGCCGCCTGCGTCTCGTGCTCACGCTGGGCAACCGTGCCAACACCGTGCAGGCCTGGCCGGTGCTGGTGCTCACCCTCACCGACCAGGCCGGCCAGCCGCTCGCACGGCGCAGCTTCGCGCCCAGCGAATACCTCGACGACCCCGCCCGCATCGCCGCCGGCATGCCGCCGCGGAGCGAACAGCCGCTCAACCTGCCGCTCACCGTGCGCGATATCGTGCCCATGGGCTTCGATCTGCGGCTGACCTACTGAGGCTGGCCCGCTGCCGGCTTCTTCGGTATAGTTCGGCTTCCCGTTGCGGGAGAGCGCGGCAGCTGCCGCCGCCGAAGGCGCAATTCACCCGGAATCGCTCAGGCAAAAGGACCGCAACAGCCAGAACCGATTCTGGCCATTACTCTGGAGAGCGCGGCGCGGCCGCCACCGAAGGGGCAGCGAAAGCCAGGCTTTCGTAATCTCTCAGGTACCAAGGACAGAGGGGTGAAGCGAATCCGCGCTTCACCCCTTTTTTATTTGGCCGAACCCATGCTCAAAACCACTCCGCTCAACGCCACCCACCGCGAACTCGGCGCCAAAATGGTCGACTTCGGCGGCTGGGACATGCCCGTCAACTACGGCTCGCAGATCGAAGAGCACCACGCCGTGCGCTCGGGCTGCGGCCTGTTCGACGTCTCGCACATGCTGCCGCTCGACATCCGCGGCGACAACGTCCGCGGCTTCCTGCGCCGGCTGGTCGCCAACAACGTCGACAAGCTGCAGGTTTCCGGCAAGGCGCTCTATTCGTGCATGCTGAACGAGGCCGGCGGCGTGATCGACGACCTCATCATCTACTTCATGGACGAATCCTGGTTCCGCCTGGTGGTGAACGCCGGCACCGCGGACAAGGATCTGGCGTGGATGGAAAAGATGAACGCCGAGTGGGGCACCAAGCTCACGCTCACCCCGCGCCGCGATCTGGCGATGGTCGCGATCCAGGGCCCGAAGGCGGCCGAAGTCCTGAACCACGCGCTGCCCGGCGTCGATGCGATCACGTCCACGCTCAAGCCCTTCAACGCCGCCGCGATGGGCGAGATGTTCGTCGCCCGTACCGGCTACACCGGCGAAGACGGCTTCGAGGTGATGATCCTCGCCAAGGCCGCGCCGATGTTCTGGCGTGCGCTGATGGAAGCGGGCGGCCGCCCCATCGGCCTCGGCGCCCGCGACACGCTGCGGCTCGAGGCCGGCATGAACCTCTATGGCCAGGACATGGACGAAACCACCAGCCCGCTCGAATCGGGCCTGGCGTGGACGGTGGATTTGAAGGCCGAGCGCGACTTCGTCGGCCGCCGCGCCCTCGAAGCCAGCGAAGTCACGAAGCAGCTGGTCGGCCTGGTGCTCCTGGACAAGGGCGTGCTGCGCAGCCACCAGAAAGTGCACACCAAAAACGGTGACGGCGAAATCACCTCCGGCACGTTCTCGCCCACGATGCAGCAGTCGATCGCGCTCGCGCGCATCCCCCTGGGCATCGCGCCGGGCGAGACCGTCGAAGTCGAAATCCGCGACAAGAAACTCACCGCGAAAGTGGTGAAGTATCCGTTCGTGCGTAACGGAAAAATCCTGATTTGACAGGGTAGACAAGAAGGCAGGCGGGTTTTCCTCCCCTTCCTCCCTTACCTTCCTGTTAACTTTTTTATTGGAGCCCCCATGAGCATTCCCGCAGACCTCAAATACACCCCGTCCCACGAATGGGTGCGCGTCGAAACCGACGGCACGCTCACCGTCGGCATCACCCACCACGCTCAGGATTTGCTCGGCGACATGGTGTTCGTCGAGAACCCCGCCGTCGGCCGCACGCTCGCCAAGGGCGAGGAATGCGCCGTGGTCGAGTCGGTGAAGGCCGCTTCCGACGTGTACGCGCCGGTCGCCGGCGAAGTCGTCGCCACCAACGGCGACGTCGAATCCAGCCCCGAGGCGATCAACCAGGACGCCTACGCCGCGTGGATGTTCAAGTTGAAGCCCGCCGACGCGGGCGCGGTCGGCGAACTGCTGGACGCGGCGGCCTACCAGAAACTCGTCGAATCCGAAGCCCACTGATTATTTCGTCCGCGAAGGACACGAAGAGACGCGAAGCAAAATTCGTAATGCGCAGTCTTTTCGCGGCCCTTCGCGTCCTTCGCGGATAACAAGGTTTTAACCATGCCCTTCATCCCCCACACCCCCGACGACGTCGCCGCCATGCTCGCCACCATTGGCGCTTCCAGCATCGAAGACCTGTTCGACGAAATTCCGCCCGCGCTCAAGACCGGCAAGCTGAAAGACGTGCCCGAAGGCGAATCCGAAATGGCCGTGGCGCGGCTGATGCAGGAACGCGCCGCCGCTGACGGCTTCTGGTCGAACTTCATCGGCGCGGGGGTGTACGAGCACCACATCCCGGCGGCGATCTGGCAGATCACCACGCGCGGCGAGTTTTACTCGGCCTACACGCCGTATCAGGCCGAAGCCTCGCAAGGCACGCTCCAGCTCATCTACGAATACCAGACGATGATGACGCGGCTGACCGGGCTCGACGCCTCGAACGCCTCGCTCTACGACGGTGCCAGTGCCTTGGCGGAGGCCGTGCTGATGGCCGTGCGCGCGCACAAGGGCAAGTCGCGCCGCGTACTGATGCCGAAAACCGTGCACCCGACCTACCGCCGCGTCGTCGTCACCACGGTGAAGAATCAGGGCATCGAACTCGTCGAGCTGGAGTACGACCCGGCGACGGGCATGACCGTGCTGCCCGCCGATCCCGGTGTCTTCGCCGGCCTCGTCATCCCGCAGCCCAACTTCTTCGGCGTGCTCGAAGACGTCCACGCCATGACCGACTGGACGCACACTCACGGCGGCATGGCGATCGCGCTGGTCAACCCCACCACGCTCGCCGTGCTCGAAGCGCCAGGCAAGTGGGGGCAGACCGGTGCGGATATCGCCTGCGGCGAAGGCCAGCCGCTCGGCGCGCCGATGGCTTCCGGCGGCCCCTACTTCGGCTTCATGTGCTGCCGCCAGGATTTCGTCCGCCAGATGCCGGGGCGCATCGTCGGGCGCACCGTCGATCTCGACGGCAAACCCGGCTTCGCGTTGACCTTGCAGGCGCGCGAGCAGCACATCCGCCGCTCCAAGGCCACGTCCAACATCTGCACCAACCAGGGGCTGGTCGTCACCGCCGCCACGCAATACCTCTCGCTGCTGGGTCCTGCCGGGCTGGCCAAGGTCGCGACGGCGTCGCACGCCAACACCCAGGCACTCGCCGACAAACTCGCCGCCATTCCCGGCGTGAAACGCGCATTCGCGAGCCCGAGCTTCCACGAAGTCGTGCTGCAGCTCGACGACAAGGCAGCGGACGTGCTGCGCGCGCTGCGCGCCCAGGGCATCCTCGGGGGCTACGATTTGTCCGGCGCGTATCCCGAACTCGGCAACGCCATCCTCGTCTGCGCGACCGAAACCAAGACCGACGCCGACCTCGACAAATACGCGCAACAGCTGGAGCGCATCCTGTCGAAGCGCCGCGAAGCGCCGCCGTGCGCGTACAAGGGCTGAATCCGATGAGCGACATCGCCCGCGACAAAGTCTTCTACGAACTCGCCGACGCCCATTTGCGCGCGGCCAACGAGCACATGGCGCGCGTCAAGCCCGTGCAGGCCAGCGCAGCCCTGCTGTTCGCCGCGTCGCGCTTCAACGCCTTCGTGATCCAGGCCGCGTCGGCCAACAAGGGCGAAATGCTCGCGCAGAAAGAGGCGGCGATCGCCTATTTCCTCAACGAATACGAAACCTATCTGCGCGAGAATATCGACGAGCATCTCAAGCGCTACGAAGACTGACCCCCCACCAACCCAGGAGAGACATCATGGCAGTGACCCTCGGCGGCAACCCCATCGACGTGGCCGGCACCTTCCCCAAGGTCGGCGACACCGCGCCCGATTTCAAGCTGGTAAACAAGGATCTGGGCGATGTTTCGCTCGCCGACTTCGCCGGCAAGAAGAAGATTCTCAACATCGTGCCCAGCCTCGACACCGGCGTGTGCGCGGCCTCCACCAAGCGCTTCAACAGCGCGGCGAACGACACGGTCGCGGTGATCGTCATTTCGGCCGATCTGCCCTTCGCGCAGAACCGCTTCTGCAGCGCCGAGGCACCGAACGTGACGACGCTTTCGACCATGCGCGGCGGCGCCGAATTCAAGCGTGCGTACGGCGTCGACATCACCTCGGGGCCGCTGGCGGGCATCACCGCGCGCGCCGTGGTCGTGCTCGACGAAAACAACCGCGTGCTGCACGCCGAACTCGTGCCGGAAATCAAGCAGGAGCCGAACTACGACGCCGCACTTGCCGCGTTGAAATGATTTTTTCCTCCGCGAACGACGCGAAGGAACGCGAAGCAAATCAAGCCCGGTTTTTTAATGTTTTACTTCGCGCAACTTCGCGTCCTTCGCGGATAACAAGATTTTAACCATGCTGATATTCGACCACTCCCGCCCCGGCCGCACGGCCACCGCTCAACTGCCCGCCACGGACGGCAGCCTCGACGACATTCCCGCGGCCTTCCGCCGCAAGGCCGCGCCCGGCCTGCCGGAAGTGTCGGAACTCGACGTCGTGCGCCACTACACGCGCCTCTCCCAGAAGAACTTCTCGATCGACACGCAGTTCTACCCGCTCGGCTCGTGCACCATGAAATACAACCCGCGCGCGTGCAATTCGCTGGCGATGCTGCCGCAGTTTCTGGCGCGCCATCCGGCGGCGCCGGACGAGACGGGCCAGGGCTTCCTGTCGTGCATGTTCGAATTGCAGGAAATGCTGAAGGACGTGACCGGCATGGCGGGCGTGTCGATGGCACCGATGGCGGGGGCGCACGGCGAATTCGCCGGGGTGGCGATGATCCGCGCCTATCACGACGCGCGTGGCGACACGGCGCGGCGCGAGATCATCGTGCCCGACGCGGCGCACGGCACCAATCCCGCGACGGCGACGATGTGCGGCTACACGGTCAAGGAGATTCCAACCGACGCGACCGGCGCGGTCGATATCGAAGCGCTGAAAGCCGCCGTCGGCCCGCAGACCGCGGGGCTGATGCTGACCAACCCCTCGACGCTGGGCGTGTTCGAAAAGCGCATCGTCGACATCCTGAAAATCGTCCACGACGCGGGCGGGCTGGCGTACTACGACGGCGCCAACTTGAACGCCATCCTGGGTTACGTGCGCCCCGGCGACATGGGCTTCGACGTGATCCACATGAACCTGCACAAGACCTTCTCCACGCCGCACGGCGGCGGCGGGCCGGGCGCCGGGCCGGTCGGCGTGTCACAGCGGCTGCTGCCCTTCATGCCGATTCCGCTGGTGCTGAACGACAACGGTTTCTATCGCCTCGCGACCGAGGCCGACGTGCCGCAAAGCATCGGCCGCATGAGCGCGAACATGGGCAACGCCGGCGTGCTGATGCGCGCCTACGTCTACGCGCGCCTGCTGGGCCGCGAGGGCATGCACCGCGTCGCCGAATACGCCACCTTGAATGCCAACTACCTGATGGCGCGTCTGCGCGCCGCCGGTTTCGAACTCGCCTACCCCGAGCGCCGGGCCAGCCACGAATTCATCGTCACGCTGAAAAAGCTGAAGGATGCGACCGGCGTCTCCGCGATGGATTTCGCCAAGCGCCTGCTCGACTACGGCTACCACGCGCCGACGACCTATTTCCCGCTCCTGGTGCCCGAGTGCCTCCTGATCGAGCCGACCGAAACCGAGTCGCGCGAAACGCTCGACGGCTTCGTCGACGCGATGGTCAGGATCAAGCACGAGGCCGAGACCAACCCCGACCTGGTGAAAGGCGCGCCCTACACCCTGCCGGTGCGCCGGCTCGACGACGTGAAGGCCGCGCGCGAACTCGACCTGGCGTACAAGCCCGCGGCATGAACGCGCAGCCGCCGCATGAGTTCGGCGTAAGCCCGTACAAGGGCAAAACCGGTCTCAGGCGCGTCATCAACGCCGCAGGCTATTCGTGGGCTGGGCTGGTCGCCGCGTTCCGCCACGAGGACGCCTTCCGCCAGGAAGTCCTGCTCGCGCTCGTCCTGATCCCGCTGGCAATCTGGCTCGGCGACAACGCCGTCGAGCGTGCCCTGATGATCGGCGCAGTACTGCTGGTGCTGATCGTCGAACTGCTGAATTCGGCCCTGGAAGCCGCGGTCGACCGCATCTCGCTGGACCACCACCATCTCATCAAGCGCGCCAAGGACATGGGCAGCGCCGCCGTGCTCGTCGCGCTGGTCACGGTCGTCGCGGTGTGGGGGCTCGTGCTCTTCGGCTAGGATGCACCGCGCCCACCGGGTAAGCGGGCCTGCACCTCCGGCCTGAAACCCAAAAAACGTGCCAAAAATGCGGGTATTCCCTAAAGTTCCTGGCCGGGTGGCCGGAAATACTGCCATGCCCTCCGATATTTGATCGCGTGAAACTCTCGACCGTCTGCCTCCTGGGACTCTGCCATGCCGGTTCGGCCGCCGCCCTCGGACTGGGCGACGCCAGCGTGCGCTCCTCTCTCGGCCAGCCGCTCGACGTCCGCATCGAGGTGCTGGGCGCCACGCCCGGGCTCGCAGCCGACTGTTTCCACGTCGACCCCGCGGGCAGCGGCGCACTGGCGCGCGCCCGGCTGAGCCTCGAACGCAACGGCGAGCAGGCCGTGTTGCATGTTCGCTCGCCGCAGCCTGTCAACGATCCCTTTGCGCAATTCGCCATCGTCGCCGACTGCACCGCACGCATCCAGCGCGACTATGTCGTGCTGCTCGACCCGCCGTCTGCAATCGACGCGCCCGTCGTGGCCGAAGCGCCCACCATCGCCCGGCGCCCGGAGCCGCGCCCTGCGTCGGCCACCGCCATGCAGCCCCCCCGCGCCGCCGCCCGGTC
>JAIWOS010000204.1 GCA_020217265.1 Thiobacillus sp.
GGGCATCCAGCGCGGCCCGGGTCGCCGGCGTGGCGGTCGCGTTGCCGAGCGCGACGGCGAGGTTGCGCAGCCAGCGCTCATGGCCGATGCGGCGGATCGCGGAGCCGGCGAGGCGGTCGTTGAATTCCGCCTCGCTCCAGCCAAAAAGCTCAACAAGCCGGGCGCTGTCGAGGCCGTTGCGCACCGCAAAATCGGGCAGGGCCGTGGTCTTTGCGAAGCGGTTCCAGGGACATGCGAGCTGGCAGTCGTCGCAGCCGTAGATGCGGTTGCCGATGAGCGGCCGCAGCTCGACCGGAATGCTGCCTTTCAGCTCGATGGTGAGGTAGGAGATGCAGCGCCGCGCGTCGAGCGCATAGGGGGCGACGATCGCCTGCGTCGGGCAGATGTCGATGCAGGCCCGGCAGGTGCCGCAGTGATTCGTTTCGGGACTGTCCACCGGCAACGGCAGGTCGGTGTAGATCTCGCCGAGAAAGAACCACGAGCCGTGGGCGCGATTCAGCAGCAGCGTGTGCTTGCCGCGCCAGCCAAGGCCAGATTGGGCGGCAAGTTCGACTTCGAGCACCGGCGCGCTGTCGGTGAAGACCCGGAAATGCGCCTGCGGCGCGGCTGCGGCGATGCGCTCGGCCAAACGCTGCAGGCGCGTGCGCAGCACCTTGTGGTAGTCGCGGCCGAGCGCATAGCGCGAAATGTAGGCGGCTTCGGGGTCGGCGAGGAGGGCGTGCGGATCGGCGGCGTCGGGCGGAAAATAATCGAGACGCGCGGTCACGACGCGCAGGGTGCCCGGCACCAGTTCTGCCGGACGGCTGCGCTTGACGCCATGCGCGGCCATATAATCCATGTCGCCATGAAAGCCGCGCGCCAGCCAGTCCAGCAAGCCCTGTTCCGCCGCCGACAGATCGGTGCCGGCGATGCCTATGTCGGCAAATCCGAGTTCGCGTCCCCACTGCTTGATGTTGGCGACGAGGTGGGTTAAATCCTGCGCATGCATACTTCCGATGATACCGTGCGCTGCCGCACGCACCTGCCCGACGAAACGGCCACGCTGGCCTTTGGCGCGCGGCTGGCGCATCACCTGCGCGCGGGGCTGACGCTTTACCTCGAAGGCGACCTGGGCGCGGGCAAGACCACGCTGGTGCGCGGCCTGCTGCGTGCGCTGGGGTACGCGGGGCGCGTCAAGAGCCCGACGTATACGCTCGCCGAAACCTATGAGCTGCCCGGATTTGAGTTGTATCATTTCGACCTGTACCGGATGCACGACCCGCGCGAATGGCTCGATGCCGGGTTTCGCGACGTGAACCGCCAGGCGGTCAACCTGATCGAATGGCCCGAGAAGGCGGCCGGCTGGCTGCCCGCGCCGGACGTGATCGTGCGGCTGACGATTGCCGACGAGGCGCGCGACGTGGCGTGCACGGCCGCGAGCCCCGCGGGAGCCCAATTTCTGGAGGCGTGTTGCGCGAACTGCTGAAAATCATCGTGCTGTGCGGGATGCTGGCCTCGGGGTGGGCGCAGGCACTGCAATTGAGCGCGGTCCGCCTGTGGCCGTCGCCCGACTACACCCGCCTCACGCTCGAAGCGCCCCGGCCGATCGCCTACAAATACTTCAGCCTTGGCAACCCGGACCGGCTGGTGATCGACCTGGAGGGGGTCGAGGCGGGGCCGCCGCTGGACGCGCTTGCGAGCCAGCTTGCCGCCGACGATCCCTACATCGCCGCGGTCCGCGCCGGAGTCAACCGGCCCGGCGTGATGCGTCTGGTGCTCGATCTCAAAACCGCCATCAAGCCTTCGGTGTTCGCCCTGCAGCCGCTGGGCCAGTACGGGCACCGGCTGGTGGTCGACCTGTATCCCGTGCAGCCCGCGGTGTCTGCCGCGTCGCCGGCGAAAATCGAGCCCCGGCCGGCGGCCGAGACGCGCCCGGCCGAACCCAGGTCGGCCGAGTCCAGGCCCGTCGAGGCCAAACCGGCGGAATCCCGACCGGCCGGCAAACCCGCGGCACCGCAATACGCGAGGCTGATCACCGTCGCGATCGACGCCGGCCACGGCGGCGAGGACCCGGGCGCCATCGGCGCCAACGGTTCGCGCGAAAAGGACATCACGCTCGCGCTGGCGAAAAAGCTCAAGCAGAAGCTCGACGCGCAGGAGAACATGCGCGGCGTGCTCGTCCGCGACGGCGACTACTTCGTTCCGCTCGCGCAGCGCGTGGTCAAGGCGCGCGGCTACAAGGCTGACTTGTTCGTGTCGATACACGCCGACGCCTTCATCAAGCCGCACGCGCGCGGTTCGTCCGTTTTTGCCCTGTCGGAGAACGGGGCGACGTCCGCGGCGGCACGCTGGCTCGCCAAGCGCGAAAACGACGCCGACCTGATCGGCGGCATCAACATCGATGTCAAGGATCCCTTCCTCAAGCGCACCCTCATCGACCTCTCGCAAACCGCCACCATCAACGACAGCCTCAAGCTCGGACGGGCTGTCCTGAAGCAGATCGGCGGCGTCAACACCCTGCACAAGGGCGAGGTCGAGCAGGCCGGTTTTGCCGTGCTGAAGGCGCCGGACATTCCCTCGATCCTGGTGGAGACCGCGTTCATCTCCAACCCCGAAGAAGAAAAGCGCCTCAACGATCCCGACTATCAGGACAAGCTGATCGATGCCATCGTCGACGGCATCAAGGACTATTTCGCCAAGCACCCGCTGACCGCACCCGCGCGGCTCACCCGCAACCCATGACGGCGAGCCTGCTCGGTGCGGCGGCGCCCGGGTTCGACGCGCCGCTCGACGTGCTGGCAGCCTGCCACGCCCGCATCGCACGCCAGTGCGACACGCTCGAAAAGCTGCTGAACCACCTGCCCGAGCACGGCGCGGACACGCAGGCCCGCCAGGCCGCGCGCGCCGTGCTGGCGTATTTCGATACGGCGGCGGTGCATCATCACGACGACGAGGAGCGCAACCTGTTCCCGCTGCTCGAAGCGGCGGGGGCGCCCGGGGCCTGCGACCTCGTCGAAACGCTCACGCTGGAACACGAGGAGCAGGCGCGCCTGTGGCGCGTGCTGCGCGGGCAACTGGCGGCGATCGCGGCGGGCGAAGCCGCCGTGCTCGACGAAGCCCTGACGCACCGTTTCGTCGCCTCCAACCGCAGCCACCTCGAATTCGAAAATGCCCACGTGCTGCCGCTGGCGCGCGCGACGCTCGATGCGGTCGCCTTGCGGCGGCTGGGGCGCGCGATGGCGGCACGGCGCGGTGTGGCCTTGCCGGACTGAGTGCGGTGGCGATTCGCGTCCTGCCCGATGTGCTGATTTCGCAGATCGCTGCCGGCGAGGTGATCGAACGTCCGGCCGCGGCCCTGAAGGAAATTCTCGAAAACAGCCTGGACGCCGGCGCGACCGAAATCCGCATCGACCTGGAGCAGGGCGGGGTCAAGCGCATCCGCGTTGCCGACAACGGCGCCGGCATTGCGCGCGACGAGCTCGCGCTGGCACTGACACGCCACGCGACCAGCAAGATCGCCAGCCTTGCCGATCTGGAACAGGTGGCGAGCCTCGGGTTTCGCGGCGAGGCGCTGGCCTCGATTGCCGCCGTGGCGCGGGTGGCGCTCACCAGCCGGCGCCCCGGCGAGGCGCACGCCTGGACGCTTGCCGTCGAAGGCGGTCGCATGGAGGCGCCGTCGCCCGCCGCGCGCGAGCCCGGCACAACTGTCGATGTCCAGGATCTGTTCTTCAACACGCCCGCACGCCGCAAGTTCCTCAAGACCGAGGCGACCGAATACGCGCACTGCGTCGAAACCGTGCGGCGGCTTGCGCTCGCGCATCCGGCCACTGCGTTCACCTTGACACACAACGGCCGGGTGCAGGCGCGACATGCCGCGGGCGACGCGGAAACGCGCATGCGCCAGGTGCTGGGCGGGGATTTCGAATCGCAGGCCGTCGCGGTCGAAGCGGCGGCAGGCGCACTGCGCGTGTCGGGCTGGGTGATCCGGCCGGCCGCAGCAAGCGCGAACCGCGACGGCCAGCATGTCTTCGTCAACGGCCGCTACGTGCGGGACAAGCTCATCGTGCACGCGCTGAAAGAGGCCTACAAGGACGTGCTCCATCACCAGCTCGCCCCCGCCTACTGCCTGTTCATCGAGCTGCCGCCCGACGCGGTCGACGTGAACGTGCATCCGGCCAAGACCGAAATCCGTTTCCGCGACGCGCGCGGCGTGCATCAGTTCCTGTTCCATGCGGTCGAGCGCGCGCTGGCTGCGCCCGCGCTGGCCGAACCGCTCACGCTGGCTGAACCGTCCGCGCCCGTGGCGCCCGCCATGCCCTATTTCTCGCCCCGGCAAGCGGCGATGCCCTTGCAGGTCAGCGAGGCACTGGCGTTTTACCAGCCGCTGGTGTGCCAGCCCGCTGAAGCGGCGATGCCGCAATCTCTCCCCGCGGAGGCGACGGGAGACGCGCCGCCGCTCGGCTACGCGCTCGCACAGCTGCACGGCATCTATGTGCTGGCGCAGAACGCGCAGGGCCTGGTGCTGGTGGACATGCACGCCGCGCACGAACGGGTGGTGTACGAAAAGCTCAAGGCCGCGCTCGATGCGCGCGCGGTGCCGTCGCAAACCCTGCTGATTCCCGTGGCGCTCACCGCGGATGCGCGCGATGTCGCCGAGCTGAGCCCGCATCTCGATGCCCTGCGTGAAATCGGCTTCGAATTGTCGATCACGTCGCCAACCTCGGTGGCGGTGCGCGCCGTGCCCTGGCTGCTGAAGGACGCCGATCCGGTGGAGCTGACGCGCAGCCTGCTGCATGAAATCGCCGAATACGGCGTCGCGCGCCTGCTCGCCGAACGCCGCAACGAACTGCTCGCCACGCTGGCCTGCCACGGGGCGGTGCGCGCCAACCGCCGCCTCACCGTGCCCGAGATGAACGCGCTGCTGCGCGACATGGAGGCCACCGAACGCGCCGGGCAGTGCAATCACGGCCGGCCGACCTGGTTCCAGCTGAGCGTCGCTGAACTCGATGCGATGTTCATGCGCGGCCGCTGAGCGGCCGTCGCGCTATAATCCCGACTTCTTTACTCAAGTATTGGCAGGGCCCGCCATGGACGAACGCAAGACCATTCCCATCCAGGACATCAACGAAACCAGCAACTGCGCCGGCTCGGAACCCTACGCGCTGATGGTGCTGGGCGACTCCATGCTGCCGGAGTTCGAAGAAGGCGAAATCATCGTCGTCGAACCGTCCGGGCTGGTGAAGGACGGCTCCTTCGTGGTGGCCTACGTCAACGACGAATACATCTTCCGCCAGATGGTCAAGCACGAGGAAGGCTGGATGCTGAAGCCGCTGAACCCGCTGTACCCGAACATTCCCATTGCCGACATCGACGTGGCCAAGGGCGTGGTGATCATGAAGAAGCGGCCTGGCAAGCGCAGCGAGCAGAAGCGTTATATCTGATGGTTGTTCAAGTTGATGATATTGAACGGTTTTTATCGATCAATAAAATTGATTAATTTGTGCATTAGCAATTTAAATAAATTTGTTGACTAAATTACTCGGGTAATTAGACTGGAATCCTGTTCAACCGCAGGACACACAGGAGAGAACCATGAGTGGATTGATCGCCAATTTCCCGTCTGACGGCGTGGTGACCGTCAACCGGGTGATACTGAAGCCCGAGTACACGGTGGACGACTTGCAGGAGCGGGTCGCCTTCCTGTGCGAAAACGTCAAGACCTATCACTCGGACACCGGCTTCGTCGGCGGCTTTGTCGCGCTGAATTCCGGCGCGGTGTCGAACGAGGGATCGACCATCGGCCAGGCCGTCGAAAGCCCGATGAAAGGCAAGGAAGCGCTGATCGTGACCTTCTGGACCTCGTTCGAGAACCACGAAAAGTCGCACCGTTCCGAAACCTTCCAGCCGCTGTTCCAGAAGGTGCTGGAGCTGTGCGAAAACGGCAACGAGGAGATCGCCTACGAAATGCTGTGGTCGGGCAAGGCCTACAGCGCCGAGGAAATCGAGGCGGCGCGGCGCGCCAAGGCGCAGTACGCCAAGGCGGCCTGATCGCTGAAATTGTCAGGTGGAAGAACGGCGGGGCGACCCGCCGTTTTTTTTTTGGCCGGCCGCGTGCGGGCGCTGGGGCATAATCCGGGCCATGTCGCAACCGCTGCCGCCTGCCGTCTTTCTCATGGGCCCGACCGCTTCGGGCAAGACCGCGCTGGCGGTGCATCTGGTTGAGCGCTTTCCGTTCGAAATCGTCAGCGTCGATTCCGCGCTGGTCTACCGCGGCATGGATATCGGCACCGCCAAGCCCGACGCCGTCACCCTGGCGCGCGCGCCACACCGCCTGATCGATATCCGCGAACCCGGCGAAACCTACTCGGCCGCCGCCTTCCGCGACGATGCGCTCGCGGCGATGGCGGACATTACTGCGCGCGGCCGCGTGCCGCTGCTGGTCGGTGGCACCATGCTGTACTTCCGTGCGTTGCTGCAGGGGCTCGATGACCTGCCGCGCGCCGACACGACGCTGCGCGCGGAGATCGACGCGGCCGCCCGGGCTCAGGGCTGGCCGGCACTGCATGCCGAGCTTGCGCGGCACGATCCGGCGACCGCGGCGCGGCTCGCGCCGAACGATGCGCAGCGCATCGGGCGCGCGCTGGAAATCGTTCGTCTGACGGGCACCCCGATGTCGGCCCTCCTGGCCCGCAACACCACGCGCCTGCCCTACGAGGTTCTTCAACTCGCGCTGATCCCTTCGGACCGGGCCGTGCTGCACCGGCGCATCGCGGAGCGTTTCGACGCCATGCTGGCGGCGGGCCTGGTCGACGAAGTGCGCGCATTGCGCGCACGTCACGCGCTCACGCCCGAGCTGCCGTCGATGCGGGCCGTCGGCTACCGTCAGGCCTGGGCCTATCTGGAAGGCGCCATCGATGCAGCCGCGCTGCGAGAGCAGGGCATCGCCGCGACGCGGCAGCTGGCCAAGCGCCAGCTCACCTGGCTGCGCTCGTGGCCGGATGCGCTAAGGCTCGATTGTCTGGACGAGGGCCTGCCGTCACGGGTGGAAGCCGCGGTCAGCGCCTTTCTCGGAATCAATCCTTTGTCGCGGTAATCACTTCGGCCTGCGCCCGGCCGCGATGGAAACGCAGATCGAGCCGGTCGCCGGGCGCGAGGCCGGCGGCGTCCTGAACGATCGTCCCGTCCGCGCGCCTCACCAGGCTGTAGCCGCGCGCCAGCACCCGTTCCGGATCGAGATGCGCAAGGCTCGCGCCCAGGCGATCCAGGGTGAGATTGCGGCGCGCGGTGCCGCCCTCGTGGGCGCGGCGCAGGCGGGCTGCCAATTCGGAGAGCGCGTGGCGCTCGCGGCGAAGGCGCTGCGCTGGGCTGCTCAGGCGCGCGCGCAGCGCGTCGAGCCGG
>JAIWOS010000116.1 GCA_020217265.1 Thiobacillus sp.
TCGCTGGTCGTCGCTCAGGCCGGCAGCATCGGCTTCGTCGGCCTGATGGTGCCGCACGCCCTGCGCCGCGTGGGTCTCGCGAGCCACCGCGTTTTGCTGCCCGCCGCCGCGCTTGCCGGCGGCAGCCTGCTGGTGCTCGCCGACGCGCTCGCGCGCACCCTGCTCGATCCGCGCGAACTGCCCGTGGGCGTGCTCACGGCGCTGATCGGCGTGCCGGTGATGCTGTGGCTGCTGCGCAAGCCCTGAATGCCAGACATTGTGCAGACCGCCCGGCCGCGTGTCGAAAAACTTTACAGGCCGCGCTGCCGCCCCCCGTTCAGCCAAAAAAACAATATGCAAAATCATTCAGTTAAATAAACAAGGCACGTTTCGTGCATTTCAGCCGCCAGGGCGGGCGGGGATTCCGAGGCATGCCCGGGAGCCCGTTTGCCCCACCGATAAAAACTAACCATCCGAACGGCATGGACACCGTGCCTTACTCAGCCGCACACCACCGGTCGATTGGCCAAAAAGGAGGAAAAACATGAAGCTCACCCTGATTTCCGCAGCAGCCCTGATGCTGGGCATGGCGTCCGCGCAAGCCGCCACCTTCACCTTGCTTCCCACCAGCACCCTTGCGGTCACCGGTACGGTGAGCGCCGGCTTTACCGGAACCTATCTGGGCCAGCCGTTTTCCAGCACCGGAAGCGGCGCGCTTGCCGAGCAGGCGCCCGGCAGCCTCACCACGACCCTGTCCGGCACCATCGACGTCAGCCTGTCCGGCTCGAACTTCACCTTCTCGTCCAATATCGCGGCGAACAACAATGGCTCCTGGATGCCCACCCTGACGCCTGCGAACTTCGGACTGACGGCCAGCGTGTTCATGGACAGCACCGCCCCCTTCCCCGATTTCACGATGAACGTCGTCGGCGCGGTCAGCGGAATCACGACCAATCTCTCGGGCGCTGCCACCCTGATCGGCGCCTACGGCAACCAGAGCTTTGCGGCGCCTCTGGGCGGGTTCATCACCTCCGGTGTGGTGAATGCGGTCGCAACGCCCACGCCGCTATATCTGCCCCCCACGCCCGTCCTCGTACCGCTCAGCAACATCGCCGTGACGGGCATCGCCAACGGCACGCTCGTCAGCGACGGCCTGACCGAAACCCTGACCCTCCCTTTCGCCGCCACCGCGCAATTCTCGGTACCCGTTCTGGTCAACGCCAATGGCGTGCTGGGCACCGCCACGCTCGCGATGACCCGCCACGCGACGGGCAACATCATTGCCGTGCGCGCCGTACCCGAACCCGGGGCGTATCTGATGATGCTGGCAGGTTTGGGTATGATCGGGCTGGCCATTCATCGCAGAAAACGCATGTGTCCCCACTCCTGAACATCCGTAAGCTCAGCCTTCGGGCTGAGCCCCGCCTGCTGGTCGATTCGCTCGACTTGACCCTGGATGCCGGCCGCGTGCTCGGCATCCTCGGCGCCAACGGCGCCGGCAAATCCACCCTGCTCGCAACGCTGGCCGGGCTCGCCGAAGCGGCCGCCGGCACCGTCGAACTCGACGGCGTGCCAGTAACGCGGCTGGTGCCGCGCGACCGCGCACGACACATCGCATTGCTGCCGCAGGAGGACGCGGGCGGCTATTTCGGCAGCGTGGCGGATTTCGTGGCGCTGGGCCGCTTCCCCCACGATGAGGCAGCAAGCGACATCGCCTCCTGGCTTGCGGCGTGGGAACTCGCCGCGCTGGCGCAGCGTCCGCTCGCCAGCCTGTCGGGCGGCGAACGCCAGCGCGCGCGGCTGGCGCAGCTGGCGGCGCAGGATGCCGACATCGTGCTGCTCGACGAACCGCTCACGCATCTCGATCCCGCGCACCAGGCGGCACTGCTCGCCTGGGCGCGCGCCGAAGCCGACCGCGGCCGTGCGGTGGCGCTGACCCTGCACGATCCCAACTGGGCGGCCTGCCACTGCGACCGCCTGCTGTTCCTGTACGGCGACGGCGGCTGGCGGCTGGGCACGCCCGCCGAGTTGCTCACGCCGGCCTCGCTGGAGGCGCTCTACGGCCCGGGCACCGCAGCCCTGTGGCAGCGGGGCACCCCGACCCTGGCTGTATAATCCGGGCTCACGTTTCACCCCCACCTCACGCATTTCATGATCCGTCGCATCATCAGCAAGGTTTTCGGCCGCAAGCGCCCCGCTTCCGGCACGGGCGAGCGCATCCTGCCGCGTGCAGAACACGGGATCAGCCGGAACGGCATCGACGACTGCGCGCTCAAGGTGTGCGAAACGCTCGCCGGCGCCGGCTACAAAGCCTATGTGGTCGGCGGCGCGGTGCGCGACCTGCTGCTGGGCATTCCGCCCAAGGATTTCGACGTGGCGACCGACGCCACGCCGGAAGAGGTGCGCCGCCTGTTCCGCCGCTCGCGCATCATCGGCCGGCGTTTCCAGATCGTGCACGTGATGTGCGGCCGCGAAACCATCGAGGTGACGACCTTCCGCGCCAACGGCCAGAAGGAAAGCGAAGACGAGGACGAGCGCCCGACCGACGAGCACGGCCGCCTGCTTTCCGACAACGTGTTCGGCAGCATGGCCGACGACGCCGCGCGCCGCGACTTCACCATCAACGCGCTCTACTACGACCCCGCGCGCGAGGAAGTGCACGACTATTTCGGTGGCGTGGACGATTGCAAGAAGCGCGTGCTGCGCATGATCGGCGACCCCGAAACGCGCTACCGCGAAGACCCGGTGCGCATGCTGCGCGCCGCGCGTTTCGCCGCCAAGCTCGACTTCCGCATCGACGAGGCGACGCGCGCGCCGGTCGCCCGGCTCGCGCCGCTGCTCGCCAACATCCCGCGCGCGCGCATCTTCGACGAGGCACTGAAACTCCTGCTGTCCGGCCATGCGCTGCGCGGCGTGCACCAGCTGCGCGCCGAAGGCCTGCACCACGGCATGCTGCCGCTTCTGGACACCATCCTCGACGACCCCGCGGGCGAGCGCTTCATCACCGCCGCGCTGAAAAGCACCGATGCCCGCATCCAGTCCGATCGCCCTTCCTCGCCAGCCTTCCTGTTCGCCACGCTGCTGTGGCCGCAGGTGCTGAAACGCTGGCAGGCGCTCGAAGCGGCGGGCGAAAAGCCGCAGCCGGCGCTGTTCCAGGCGATGGACGACGTGCTCGACGCACAGCGCAACCAGCTCGCGATCCCGCGCCGCTACGACGGCATGATGAAGGAAATCTGGGCCCTGCAGCCGCGCTTCGCGCAGCGCGGCGGACAGCGCCCGTACCGCCTGCTGGAGCATCCGCGCTTCCGCGCCGCCTACGATTTCCTGCTGCTGCGCTGCGAAGCCGGCGAAGTCGACGCCGAACTCGGCGACTGGTGGACACGCTTCCAGGACGCCGACGAAGCCGAACGCGCCGGCCTGCTGCTGGCCGACAGCGGGCCGAAACCGCGCCGCAAGCGCCGCCGCCGCAAGCCGGGCGAAGCGTCGGGCGGCGAGGCGCAGCCGGCATGAAGCTCATCGCCACCGTCGGGCTCGGCGCCAACCTCAACGACCCGGCGGCGCAGATCGAGTATGCGTTCGCCGAGCTCGACCGCCTGCCCGACACGCGCCTCGTCGCGCGTTCCAGCCTGTACGCCTCGGCGCCGGTCGGCTATGTCGACCAGCCCGATTTCGTCAACGCCGTGGCGCAGGTGGAAACCGCGCTTTCGCCACGCGCGCTGCTTGCCGCCCTGCTGGACATCGAACACCGCCACGGCCGCGAACGCAGTTTCCGCAACGCGCCGCGCACGCTCGACCTCGACCTCTTGCTCTACGGCGACGCACGTTTCCACGAAGAAGGCCTGACCCTGCCGCATCCGCGCATGCACGAGCGCGCCTTCGTGCTGCTGCCGCTCTTGGAGATCGCGCCCGACGCGCTCATCCCGGGCATCGGCCGCGCCGCCGATCGGGCCCGGCTTTGCGCCAACCAGAGCATCACGCCCCTCGTCCCCCCTGCCGCCGTCGTCAACGCATGAGCCTCGAACGCTACCGCTACCTCGTCGTCGAAGGCCCGATCGGGGTCGGCAAGACCAGCCTCACGCGCAAGCTCGCCCTCCGCATGAACGCCGCCACGCTGCTGGAAAACGCCGCCGACAACCCATTCCTGCCGCGCTTCTACCAGGAGCCGCGCCGCTACGCGCTCGCCACGCAGCTGCATTTCCTGTTCGACCGCACGCGCCAGCTGCGCGAACTGGCGCAGGGCGACCTCTTCACCGCCGGCACGGTGTCGGATTTCCTCATCGACAAGGACATGCTGTTCGCCCGGCTCAATCTGGACGACGACGAGTTCGAGCTGTACCAGAAGGTCTACAACGACCTCGCCCCGCAGGCCCCCACGCCCGACCTCGTCATCTACCTGCAGGCGCCCGCCGACACCCTGCAGGCGCGCGTCAACCGCCGCGGCATCGACTACGAGCATGGCATGGACGCGGGCTATCTCGCGCGGCTCGCCAACAGCTACAGCGAGTTCTTCCACCGCTACGACGCCGCGCCGCTCTTGATCGTGAATACCGCCAATTTGAACTTTGCCGAAAGCGACGTCGATTTCGAACTGCTCGTCGAGCGCATCGGCAAGCTGCGCGGTCCGCGCGAATTCTTCAGCCGCGCCGCCTGACATGCGTACCACGCTCAGCACGCTGAAGGCGATGCGCGAACGCGGCGAGAAGATCGCCGTACTCACCTGCTACGACGCCAGCTTCGCGCGCGTGCTCGACGCCGCCGGCGTGGACGTGCTGCTGGTCGGCGACTCGCTCGGCATGGTGATCCAGGGCCACGCCTCGACGCTGCCGGTGAAGCTCGCAGAAATGAGCTATCACACGCGCTGCGTCGCCGCCGGCTGTGAGCGCGCCTTCGTCGTCGCCGACCTGTCCTTCGGCAGCTACCAGCCCTCGCCCGCGCACGCCTTCTCCGCGGCAGCACGGCTGATGGCCGCCGGCGCGCACATGGTCAAGCTCGAAGGCGGCGCGGTGATGGTCGACACCGTCGCCTTCCTCACCGCGCGCGGCATCCCGGTGTGCGCGCATCTGGGGCTGTTGCCGCAGTCGGTCAACCAGGTGGGCGGTTACAAAGTGCAGGGCCGCGACGAAGCCGCCGCCGCGCAGCTCGTCGCCGACGCGCGTGCGCTGCAAGCCGCCGGCGCAGGTTTGCTCGTGCTGGAAATGGTGCCCGCCGCGCTGGCAAAGGCCGTTACCGAGGCAGTGACAATTCCGACCATCGGCATCGGCGCCGGCGTCGACTGCGCCGGCCAGGTGCTGGTGCTCTACGACATGCTGGGGCTCTACCCGCGCGCGCCGAAATTCTCGAAGAATTTTCTTGCGGGCACGGACGGCATCGAGGCCGCCGTGCGCGCCTACGTCGCGGCCGTGAAGTCAGGCGCGTTCCCGGCTGCGGAACACGCGTTCTGATTCGCCATGCAAACCGGTTTTACAGGGAGGCATGGGAGGTAAGGGAGGAATGCCCAACCTCCCCTGCCTGTCCTCCCTCGCTGTTCATGTTTTTTCGTACCTGACATGGAACTCGTCCACACCGCCACCGAGCTTCGCGCCGCACTCACCGGCGCGGACAACACCGCCTTCGTGCCGACCATGGGCAACCTGCACACCGGCCACGTTTCGCTGGTCGAACAGGCGAAGCGGCTGGGCGGGCCGGTCGTGGCGAGCATTTTCGTCAACCCGCTGCAGTTCGGCGCCGGCGAGGATTTCGCGCGCTACCCGCGCACGCTGGCGGCCGACTGCGAGAAACTCGAAGCCGCCGGCTGCGATCTTGTCTTCGCCCCCGACCTCGATGAAATGTACCCCGTGCCGCAGACCTTCACGGTGCGCGTGCCAGAGACGCTGGCGAACGACCTCTGCGGTGCTTTCCGCCCCGGTCACTTCGACGGCGTCGCCACGGTGGTGCTGAAGCTCTTCAACCTGGTGCGGCCGCGCGTCGCCGTCTTTGGCAAGAAGGATTTCCAGCAGCTCTTCGTCGTCCGCGATCTGGTGCGGCAGTTCAACCTGCCGATCGAGATCGTCGCAGGCGACACGCAGCGCGAAACGGACGGGCTGGCGATGAGTTCGCGCAACGGCTATCTCTCGTCGGCCGAACGTCAGCAAGCGCCGCAGCTTTACCGCGCGCTGGAAACGGTCGTCGCCGGCTTGCAGGCCGGCAACGGCGATGCGGAAACGCTCGCTGCGGCCGCCCGTCGTCACCTGAGCATGGCAGGCTGGCACGTCGATTACATCGCGGTGCGCGATGCCGACACCCTGGCTGCGCCCGCCCACGGCAGCTCGCATCTGGTCGTACTCGGCGCAGCCAGGCTGGGCACGACCCGACTCATCGACAACATCGATTTCACTTTGGGCGAAGCGCGCTGACGTTTTATAATATGCGGCCTTACTTATGGAGGGCACCGTCATGCAAAGAACGATGCTCAAGTCCAAGCTGCACCGGGCGACCGTCACGCACTCCGAGCTGCACTACGAAGGCTCGTGCGCCATCGACGAAGCCCTGCTGGACGCGGCGAACATCCACGAATACGAGCAGATCCAGATCTACAACGTCACCAACGGCGAGCGCTTCACCACCTACGCCATTCGTGCCGCGCGCGATTCCGGAATCATCTCGGTGAACGGCGCCGCCGCGCACAAGGCGAATCCGGGCGACCTCGTCATAATCGCCACCTACGCGGTGTACAACGAGATCGAACTCGCCCGCTACGCGCCGGAACTGGTGTACGTGGACGCTGCCAACCGCATTGCCGACACTCGGCATGCGATCCCGGTCCAGGCCGCCTGATTTCTTCGCGCAAACAAAAAGGCCGGGATTCCCGGCCTTTTTTACATCCGCGCCCGCGTGGGGCACGGCAGCGCCTTACTTCTTGGCGCCGGTGACTTCGATCTCGACGCGACGGTTGGGCGCGAGGCAGGCCTTGAGCGCATCCTTCGGCTGCTTCATGTCGCACTCGACCACGGGCTTGGTGTCGCCCAGGCCGGCGGTGGCGAAGGTCTTGGCCTTCACGCCCTTGGACTTGAGGTAGGCGCCAACGGCCTTGGCGCGGGCCAGCGAGAGTTTCTTGTTGGCGTCGGCCTTGCCCATCTTGTCGGCGTGCCCGGTGATCTTGATGCTGTCGATGGCGCCGAAGGCCTTGATCTTGGCGATCAGATCGTCCAGCTTGGCGCGGCCTTCCGGCGTCAGGTCGTTGATCGAGGACTTGCCGGTCTTGAACAGCGTGTCGCCGCCGAGCGTCAGCGTGGCGGGCGCGCCAGCCTGCACCGCGAACGGTGCCGGGGCCGCCGCAGCGGGGGCAGCCGCGGGCTTGG
>JAIWOS010000205.1 GCA_020217265.1 Thiobacillus sp.
CGCAGGGCGTGGAGGCCGCCATTGCCGCCTGGGCCCAGGCGTGGTCGCGGCGCGACGCGGATGCCTACCTCGCCGCCTATGCCAGCGACTTCAGCGCCGACGGCATGGCGCGCGCCGACTGGGAAGCCCAGCGCCGCGCCCGCATCGCGGCGCCCAAGTCCATCGAGGTCAAGATCAGCAACCTCAAGGTCGACCATAAGGGCGACAGCGCGACGGCCACCTTCCGCCAGGCCTACCGGTCCGACCGCCTGAGTTCGACCGTCACCAAGACGCTGCAACTGGTGCAGAAAAACGGCCAGTGGCTGATCGTTGGCGAAACGTCCAAGTAAACGTTTGCGACACGCCATGTCCCGCTTCTGGTTCGCGTTCTTGTTGTTTGCCCCGGGCTTGCATGCCGCCGGGGCCGACGCCGACCGCCAGCTGGCCGAAAGCCTGCTAGCCATCACGGAAAGCCGCATGCCCGACGCGCTCAGCGCGGTCGATCGCCTCACGCGGCAATACCCCAACTTCCGGCTCGCCCAGCTCGTCAAGGGCGACCTGCTGCTGGCGCGCGCGCAGCCATTGCGCACGCTCGGCGACGCCGGCAAGGCCAGCACGCCCGACCTCGAACTGCTGCGCCAGGAGGCGCGCCAGCGCGTGCGCGCGCTGACCGACCCGCTGCCCACCGACAAGGTGCCCGCCTACCTGTTGAACCTGTCCGACGAATACCGCCACGCGCTGGTGGTCGACGCCAGCCGCTCGCGGCTCTACGTCTACGAAAACCGCGCCGGCCTGCCGGTGCGGGTCGCCGATTTCTACGTCACCATCGGCAAGGACGGCGTGGGCAAAGAGCGCGAAGGCGACAACCGCACGCCCATCGGCATCTACACCATCTCCGGTTTCAAGGCGCCCGGCGAGCTCACCGACTTCTACGGCAGCGGCGCCTGGACCCTGTCCTACCCCAACGAATGGGACGTGCGCCAGGGCCGTAACGGCCACGGCATCTGGATCCACGGCAGCCCCAGCAACACCTACAGCCGCGCGCCACGCGCCAGCGAGGGCTGTGTCGTGCTGGCGAACGACGACCTCAAGCGGCTGGGCGCCTACATCCAGGCCGGCAAGACGCCGGTCATCATCGCCGCGGAAATCGACTGGGTCGGCTACGACGCGCTCGACGCGCGCCGCGACGAGCTTTCCGCCGCGCTCGACGCCTGGCGCGCCGATTGGGAAAGCCGCGACACCGCCCGCCTGCTCGCCCACTACAGCACCGCCTTCCGCGCCGGCAGCCAGGACCT
This sequence comes from Thiobacillus sp., assembly GCA_020217265.1. GTDB lineage: Bacteria > Pseudomonadota > Gammaproteobacteria > Burkholderiales > Thiobacillaceae > Thiobacillus. The sequence goes on from JAIWOS010000205.1 coordinate 1,275, forward strand.
GAAAGCCTTTGCGGCGAGCAAGCAGAAAGTCAACGCCGGCAAGACCTGGATCAAGGTCGGGCTGTCCGGCGTGAGCCTCCTGCTCTACCCCGAGCGCCCCGACTTCGCCCTGGTCAGCTTCGTGCAGGACTACCAGAGCAACAACCTCAGCGACCGTACCGTGAAACGCCAATACTGGAGCCGCGAAAACGGGCGCTGGAAAATCGTTCAGGAAACTTCACTTTAAGGACAAGCATGGTCAAGCTTCACACCAATCACGGCGTCATCACCCTCGAACTCGACGCCGAAAAAGCGCCGAAGACGGTGGAAAACTTCCTGCAGTACGTGCGCGACGGCTTCTTCGACGGCACCATCTTCCACCGCGTCATCGACGGCTTCATGATCCAGGGCGGCGGTTTCGAGCCCGGCATGACCCAGAAGCCCACCCGCGACACGATCGAGAACGAGGCTGCCAACGGCCTGAAGAACGAGGCTTACACCATCGCCATGGCGCGCACGCCCAACCCGCACTCCGCCACCGCGCAGTTCTTCATCAACGTGAAGAACAACAGCTTCCTCGATTTCACCGCCCCCACGCCGCAGGGCTGGGGTTACTGCGTGTTCGGCAAGGTGGTCGAGGGCACCGACGTGGTCGACAAGATCAAGAAGGTCAAGACCGGCAACCGCGCCGGCCACCAGGACGTGCCGCTCGAAGACGTCGTCATCGAGAAGGCGGAAATCGTCTGACGCCGCCGGTGAATACAGGGCGCACCTATTTCGTCGCCGACCTGCATCTCACCGACGAACGCCCGGCCGCGACCGGGCGTTTTTTTCGTTTTCTCGAAGAAGAAGCCGCCGGCGCAGACGCGCTCTACATCCTGGGCGACCTGTTCGAAGCCTGGATCGGCGACGACCACGACGAAGCCGTCGCCCGCGACACGGCCCGGCGCCTGAAGGCGCTATCGGCCGCCGGCACGCCGGTGTACTTCCTGCACGGCAACCGCGATTTCATGCTCGCCGGCCGCTACGCCGCAGCGGCCGGCATGACGCTGATCGCCGACCCGGCCGTGATCGACCTCTACGGCACGCCGACGCTGCTGATGCACGGCGACACCCTGTGCCGCGACGACGTCGATTACCAGGCCTTCCGGCGTCGCGTCCGCCGGCCGCTCGTGCTCGCCCTGCTGCGCCGTCTGCCCTTTGCCCTGCGCAAGCGCCTCGCCCGACAGGCCCGCGCCGGCAGCGAGTCGGCCAAGGCCGGCAAGACGGCGGAGATCATGGACGTGAACGCGGCGGCCGTGGCCGAGGCATTTCGCGCGCATGGCGTGCGCCGCCTGATCCATGGCCACACCCACCGCCCCGGCCGGCATGCCCTGCTGGTCGATGGCAGCGCCTGCGAACGCTGGGTGGCGCCGGACTGGTACGCCCGCTGGGGTTACGTGGCGTGCGACGCCACCGGCTGCACGCTCCAGACCACGCCTTTATGAGGGCGCGTCGATCCTGGGCAGGCCTTCGGGCACGCGGAACAAATCGGTTTGCAGCGGCACCCGGCGCACGCTTTCGAACTCGCGGGTGCGCCCGCTGAATTCGCGCTCGGACAGCGGCAAGCCCCGCTTCAGCAGCAGGCCGAAGCTCCATACCTGATTCGCCAGGTCGCAGTCGTGCTGCAATGCGCGCGGCGAATCCTTCCACACGCGATATTGCGTTGCGGCGAGCACGGTCTTGAGTTCATCCAGCGCGCGCGCCGCATCCGGCGACAGGCGCGGCGCCAGCAAACCCTCGCTGCATACGCTGCCGTTCACCACCAGGCGATAGCGCTGCCGGCCGCCCGCGACGGGACGCGCGTCGAGCTTCGCCCGCCAGTTCGCCGGGGGCGCGGGGACGCTGCCCGGCGAGAACACCAGCGCCGTCCGGCTGTCTCGCATCACGTTGATGACCTGCCGTCGCCCGCGGTCGAGCAGGACGAAATCGCCGCCGTCCTCGCCGCCATCCATGCGCAGGAAAGCGGGCGTGACCAGAATGCGGGTGGCATAGGGCGGATCGCCCGGGTCCTGCTCCACGTAACGCAGCACCGTCATGTCGGCCGCCTGGGCCACCGACGCGCACAGGGCCAGCACGCCGACCAGCGCCTTCATTGCGCCAGCCCCCGCGCCAGATCGGCCTGGATGTCCGCGAACGATTCGAGGCCGACGGCAATCCTCACCAGCCCATCGCCGATGCCGGCCGCGGCGCGCTGTTCGGGCGTCATGCGGCTGTGCGTGGTGGTGGCAGGGTGGGTGATCGTGGTCTTGGCGTCGCCCAGGTTGGCGGTAATCGACAACAGCTTGGTGGCGTCGATCAGCTTCCACGCTGCTGGCTGGCCACCCGCGAGCTCGAAGGCGACGATGCCGCCGCCGGTCTTTTGCTGCGCCATGGCCAGCGCGTGCTGCGGATGCGAAGCCAGGCCCGGATAGAGCACGCGCGACACCTGCGGCTGCGCCTCCAGCCACTGCGCGAGCGCAAGCGCGTTGCGCGAATGCGCTTCCATGCGCAGCGCGAGCGTTTCCATGCCCTTGAGGATCACCCAGGCGTTGAACGCGGAGAGCGTGGGGCCGGCGGTGCGCAGAAAGGTGTAGACGCCTTCCATCAGCGCCTGGCTGCCGAGCACCGCGCCCCCCAGCACCCGGCCCTGCCCGTCGAGATACTTGGTCGCCGAGTGGATGACGATGTCGGCGCCCAGCTTCAGCGGTTGCTGCAGCGCCGGCGAACAGAAGCAGTTGTCGACCGCGAGCCAGGCGCCGACCTCATGCGCGATCGCGGCGAGCGCGCGGATATCGCTCACCTCGGTGAGCGGATTCGATGGCGATTCGACGAAAAAGAGCCGGGTGTTCGGTTTCACCGCCGCGCGCCACTCGGCCGGGTCGGTCGGCGACACGTAGGTCGTCTCGATGCCGAAGCGGCCCAGGATGCTGGAGAACAGCTGCACGGTCGAGCCGAAGATCGAGCGTGACGCGACGATGTGCTCGCCCGCCTTCATGAGGCCCATCACGGTGGCGAGAATCGCCGCCATGCCGGAGGCAAACGCGACGCAGCGCTCCGCCCCTTCCAGCGCCGCCAGCCGCGCTTCCATCATGGATACAGTGGGGTTGGTGAAGCGCGCGTAGATCGGCCCGGGCGCTTCGCCCTTGAAGCGCGCCGCGGCCTCCGCCGCGCTGCCGAAGACGAAGCTGGAGGTCAGGAACATCGCCTCCGAGTGTTCGTTGAACTGGCTGCGCACGGTGCCGGCGCGCACCGCGAGGGTATCGATGTCGTAGTCGTCGTTCATGTTCGTTCCCGCAATAAAAAACCCCGAACGGCTGGCGCGGTTCGGGGTGTCCCTTGCGACGCTTTAGCCGGATTTATCAAGCGCCCGCAAGCTGTGGTTCAAATCGGCGCCGGCTTGAATCTACGCCCGCCCGTGCCTGGGGTCAACCGTTCGCCGCCAGGTTCAGGTCGAGCTGCTGGGTCGACAAGGCCGACGGCGGCGGCGTCTCGCCGTTGCGCACGGCCTCGACGTACTCGAGGTATTCCGGCGTGACGTCGCCGGTGATGTAGCGGCCGTCGAAACACGAGGTGTCGAAGTCGAGAATCGCGGGATTGCCCGCCCGCACCGCCGCGATCATGGCGTCGAGATCCTGGTAGATCAGCGCGTCGCAGCCGATTTCGCGCGCGATTTCGTCGTCGCTGCGGCCGTTGGCGATGAGCTCGTTGCGCGTCGGCATGTCGATGCCGTAGACGTTGGAATAACGCACCGGCGGCGAGGCCGAAGCGAAATACACCTGTTTCGCGCCGGCGTCGCGCGCCATCTGCACGATCTCGCGGCTGGTGGTGCCGCGCACGATGGAGTCGTCGACCAGCAGCACGTTCTGATCCTTGAATTCCTCGGCGATGGCGTTGAGCTTCTGGCGCACCGATTTCTTGCGCAGCGCCTGCCCCGGCATGATGAAGGTGCGGCCGATGTAGCGGTTCTTGATGAACCCCTCGCGGTACGGCACGTTGAGGTGGTTCGCCAGTTGCAGCGCGGAAGGCCGGCTGGTGTCGGGAATCGGGATCACCACGTCGATCTTCAGGTGCGCGAACTCGCGCTTGATCTTCTCGGCGAGCGAAATGCCCATCGCCAGGCGGGTGCTGTACACCGACACACCGTCCATCACCGAATCGGGACGCGCCAGGTACACATACTCGAAGATGCAGGGATTGAGCACCGCCCGGTCGCTGCACGGGCGGCTGTGCAGGCGGCGCTGGTAATCGATGAACACGGCCTCGCCCGGCGCCACGTCGCGCAGCAGGCGGAAGCCCAGGGTGTCGATCGCCACGCTCTCCGACGCGACGATGTATTCGTGCGGCGTCGCCTGCTCGTTGACGCCGATCACCAGCGGCCGGATGCCGTGCGGATCGCGGAACGCCAGCAGGCCATGGCCGGCGATGAAGGCGACGACGGCGTAGGCGCCACGGCAGCGCGCATGCACGCCGGCCACCGCGCCGAAGATCGTGTCCAGATCGAGCTGGCCACCCTTGGCGCGTACCTGCAGTTCGTGCGCCAGCACGTTGAGCAGCACCTCGGAATCCGAGTTGGTGTTGACGTGGCGCAGGTCGGACCGGAACAGCGCCTCCTTCAGTTCGTGGGTGTTGGTGAGGTTGCCGTTATGGCCCAGCACGATGCCGTACGGCGAATTCACGTAGAACGGCTGCGACTCGGCCGACGACGACGCGCTGCCGGCGGTGGGATAGCGCACATGCGCCACGCCCATGTCGCCGAGCAGGTTGCGCATGTCGCGCGTGCGGAACACATCGCGCGCCAATCCCTGGCCCTTGTGCATGTGGAAGCGGTTTCCCTCCGCGGTGACGATGCCCGCCGCGTCCTGGCCGCGGTGCTGCAGCACCATCAGGCCGTCATACAGAAGCTGGTTCACCGCCGTGTTGGCCACGACCCCGATTACCCCGCACATAGTCAATCCACCTAATCGTGTTCAAACCGAACGTATTTCGCCACATCGGCGGGCACCAGCGGCAAGGCTGCGCGCGCCATGGTCTGCAAGCTAGCCGACAACGCTGCCTTCTGCCAGAACTCCGTGCGCGGCAGCGAGGTGAGGCCCGCTGCCAGCGTAAGTCCGGCCAGGATGAGCAATCCCTTCGCCAGGCCCAACACGCCGCCCAGCACGGTGTCCGCTGGCCCCAGGCCGGCGGCCTTCACCAGCGCAGCGAGCGCATGCCCTACTAACAGCACACCGATCAGCACCGCCAGAAACACCACGACGAAACCCGCAAAATAGCGAATGGCCGGATTGTCCACCCCCAGCGGCAGCAACGGCGCGACCAGCAGCGCGCCCCACTTGCCGGCCACAAACGCCAGCAGCCACGCCGCCAGCGAGAAAAGCGTATCGACCAGCCCGCGCATCAGGCCGCGTACCACGGCAAGCCCCAGGATCAGCAGAACGATGAGATCGAGCAGGCTCACTTCGCCACCACCTGCCCGGCGAGGCCACGCTCGGCCAGTTTCACCGCGGCCGCCACGGCAGCCTCGCGGGTGGCGAAGGGGCCGACCCGTACCCGGGTCAGCCTGCCGACCGTGTCGGTATAGGCCGGCAGGCCGGTCTGCGATGCGCGCGCCGACAATGCGCGCGCCTTGTTCGCGTCGGCCAGCGCGGCGAGTTGCACCACAAACGCACCGTGGGCCGCGGGCTTGTGCTCGGCGTGGGGTGCGGGTTTGGAGGCCTCGGGTTTGGGGGCTGCGGGTTTGGCAGCGGGTTTTTCGGACGCCGGTTTTGCCGGTTCGGATTTCGGAGCCGATTCGGGTTTCGGGGCCGGTTCGGGTTTCGGGGCCGGTTCGGGTTTCGGGGCCTGCGGCCTGGGCACAACGGCTTGCTCCGCTTCGCCCCGAGCAGCGGCTTCGGGTTCGGGCTCGCGGGCGGGCTGGGCCGCGGCCACAGGCGGAGCCGGCGCGATCGGCGCTGCGGGTTCGCTTGCAGCCAGATGCGGGCCTGGCGCCGGCGGCACCG
>JAIWOS010000050.1 GCA_020217265.1 Thiobacillus sp.
CCATCGCGCGCGCGCTGGCGCGCCCCCTCGAAGACACGCTGCCGGCCGGCTGGCTGGCGGAACTGGGGCTTCCCGATTTCGAATCCAGCATCCGCCTGCTGCACGAGCCGCCGCGCGAGGCGGCGCTGTTCGAGCTCGAATCGCGGCATCATCCCGCCTGGCGACGGCTGGCGTTCGACGAGCTGCTGGCGCAACAGCTTTCGCTGGCGGCCGCTCGCGCCGCACGCCAGCGCGAGCGCACCCGGCCGCTGCCCGCCCAGCGGCGGCTGACCTCCGCCTTCCTCGATGCCTTGCCGTTTGCACTCACCGACGCGCAGTCGCGCGCCTGGTCGGAGATCGCCGCAGACCTCGCCGCCCCGTTTCCGATGCGCCGCCTGTTGCAGGGCGACGTTGGCAGCGGCAAGACGGTCGTCGCCGCGCTGGCCTGCCTGCAGGCGGTCGAGAACGGCTATCAGGCGGCCTTCATGGCACCGACCGAAATCCTCGCCGAGCAGCACGCCGCCAAGCTTGCGCCACAGTTCGAGGCTCTGGGCGTGCGCTGCGCGTGGGTTTCCGGCAGCCAGCGCAAATCGCAACGCGCCGCCGCCTGGCGGGCCGTCGCGGCGGACGAGGTGGACGTGGTGTTCGGTACCCACGCGCTGTTTCAGGAAGCGGGCAGCTTCGCCAGGCTGGGCATGGTCGTCGTCGACGAGCAGCACCGCTTCGGCGTCGGCCAGCGTCTCGCGCTCGTGCAAAAGGGCAGCACGCCGCACCAGCTGATGATGAGCGCGACGCCGATTCCGCGCACGCTGGCGATGAGCTTCTTCGCCGATCTCGACGTGTCGACCATCGACCAGTTGCCGCCGGGCCGCACGCCCATCGTCACCAAGCTGGTGAGCGCAGCCCGGCGCGACGACGTGCTGGCGCGGGTGACGGACGCCTGCCTCGCGGGCGGTCAGGCGTACTGGGTATGTCCGCTGATCGAGGAATCCGAGAAATTGCAATTGCAGACCGCGGAGGACACCTACGCCGCCCTCTCGTCGCAATTGCCGGAACTGCGCGTCGGCCTGGTGCACGGCCGTCTCAAGCCGGCCGACAAGCAGGCGGTAATGGAAAATTTCAAGCAGGGCACGATCGATCTGCTCGTCGCCACGACGGTCATCGAGGTCGGTGTCGACGTGCCGAACGCGGCGCTGATGGTGATCGAGCATGCCGAGCGCATGGGCCTCGCCCAATTGCACCAGCTGCGCGGCCGGGTGGGGCGCGGCAGCCGCGAATCGGTGTGCGTGCTGCTGTACGAAACGCCGTTGTCGGAACTGGCGCGGGCCCGGCTCAAGGTCATCTACGAGTCGACCGACGGCTTCGAGATCGCGCGCCAGGATTTGCAGCTGCGCGGCCCCGGCGAGTTGCTGGGGCACCGCCAGAGCGGCCTGCCGATGCTGCGCTTTGCCGACCTGGAACGCGACGTGGCACTGCTCGAAGCCGCGCGCGATCTGGCGCGGCGCTGCCTTGCCGAAGCCCCCGAGGTCGCCGCGCGCCATGTAGAGCGCTGGATCGGCCAGCGCCAGGCGCTGTCGGGCATCTGAGCTGCGGCATAATCGACGCTTTCACTGCAGACGCATGCTTGTGCACGATCAACGGCAGGGCTGGATTGCCCACCCCTACGCGATACCCCGGCCGCTGCGCCGCTGGCTCAGCGACCGCGGCTCGCTCACTCAGCGGCTGAAGTCCCGCTGCGCCACCTTCCGCGTGATGCCGTGCGCAACCGGACACGGCCGCCCGAACCCCGACGAAACGACCCTGCTCCGGCTGCCTGCCGGCATGCGCGCCTACCTGCGCGAAGTGCTGCTGACCTGCGGCGAAACGCCACTGGTGTTCGCGCACAGCGTGCTGCCGCTGGCCGGGCTCAACGGCGGCTGGAACGGCATCACCCGCCTCGGCAGCCGCTCGCTGGGCGAGGCGCTGTTCAGGAATCCGCGCATCACGCGGCGTAGCCTGGCCTATCGCCAGGTGCGCCCCGGGCATCCGCTGCATCGCGCGCTCGCTTCCCGCCTGCCCGCGGTGCCTCGCCGCCTGTGGGCGCGTCGCTCGGTGTTCTGCCTTAATGGCCACCCGCTGCTGGTGACCGAAGTTTTCCTTCCCGCCGTCGAAACCCTATGACGCTTTCAGAACGCCTGACCCAATACGAAAAGCTGATGCGGCTGGACAAGCCCATCGGCATCCTGCTGTTGTTGTGGCCCACGCTGTGGGGGCAGTGGCTCGCCAGCCACGGCCGTCCCGAATGGATCATCCTGTGGATTTTCGTCATGGGCGTGGTGCTGATGCGCTCGGCCGGCTGCGTGATCAACGATTACGCCGACCGCGGGTTCGACCCGCACGTCGAGCGCACCAAAGACCGCCCGCTCGCCGCCGGCACGGTGTCGCCGAAGGAAGCCCTGCTGCTCGCCGCCGGCCTTGCACTTCTTGCCTTCCTGCTGATCCTGCCGCTCGACGCGCTGGTGTTGAAACTCTCGGTCGTGGCCTTGTTTCTCGCCGCGAGCTACCCCTTCACCAAGCGTTTTTTCGCGATCCCCCAGGCCTACCTCGGCATCGCCTTCGGCTTCGGCATTCCCATGAGCTACGCAGCACTGTGGGGCGCGGTGCCGGCCGAGGCCTGGTGGCTGCTCGCCGCCAACGTGTTCTGGGCAATCGCCTACGACACCGAGTACGCCATGGTCGACCGGGCGGATGACCTCAGGATCGGCATCAAGACCTCGGCAATCACCTTCGGCCGCTACGACCTCGCCGCGATCGCCGTCTGCTATGTTGCCGCGCTGGCCATCTTGGCCTGGGTCGGCTACGCGCGCAGCATCCGCTGGCCGTTCTACGCGGGGCTTGCCGCCGCCGCCGCCATCGCCGCCTATCACCTGTGGCTGATCCGCGCGCGCGAGCCGCGCGCCTGCTTTCGCGCCTTCCTGCACAACACCTGGTTCGGCGCAGCGATATTCGCCGGCATCGTGGCGAGTTATTGATCCGCAACGAGCGAACCTGACGGTGCGTGCCTGCGTCAGGCCTGCGTTACGATTTCAAAAAGGGTTCGGATCAGAAAATCCAGGCAGACTTGATTGACGGGAAGCTCATGCACTTGAGTTTCCGGGGCCTTTCGCTTCAAAGCTGAACCCGCGCGGGAAAACTCAACACCAGATTCACCAGCTCGGCTTGCCGGTGTACCCCGGTTTTTCCAAAGATTGACTTCAGATGGGTTTTCACGGTGTTATCGCTCAGATTCAGCCGTTGCGCGACCCCTCTCGCTGAACCGGTTTCGAGCAAGGCGTTCAAAACAATGCACTCCGCTGCCGTGAGCTCGTATCGTGCAACGACTGACTCGATACGCTCACGAACTATAGCCTCGGGATCGTGAATCAGGATTGCTTGTACTGGGTAACGCTCATCTGGCGTGTGAGTTTGGGGCGTGACACGGCTACGCATCGCCAGATAGGGAGCTTTTCCATCGCAGCGAGAGATCCGCAGCAAGGCCGGAGGAGCCGTTAAATCAAAAAGTTTTGTAAGCACGCGCTGCTCTTCGGCGTTCAAGGTGACCAGCCTGCCATCCAGCATACGTACACCGTCAGCACGCTGCAGTAACTCGTGTGCTGCGCGGTTGGCATACACGATCTGCCCATGAAGGTCGGCAAAAAACAGTGCTTCCGGGAATAAATCCACCGAAGCCTGCGCTATGCTCAGTTGGTGATCGCGCTGTGCCAGATGGAAATTTACTGCCGTTGCATGTTGCAAGTGAGGCAGCAGCTCTCGCAGGCGCTTGTGGTCGCGTTGAGAAAAAGCTTTGTCGGCTTCGCCACGATACATCGAGAAATGCACCGTCGGCACAATTGCATCGTGCGCGTCGTTGCGATGCAATACGCCGATCAATAGCTGTACGTAGTCGAAGCGCCTCAGGAAGTCCCGGTAAAACTCCGATTTGGAAAGCACCGGGCGCGGCACCAGCATATCGCCCGTGAGTATCTCGCCCGCTTGGGTATTGCGCGCATAACCGGCCTGCAACCAGATGTCTTTCCTGTGGTAATACCGGCCATATTCTGCAAGCGATTCCGGATGCATCCTGCAAGGCACCCATAAGCCAAACGCTCCCGGCCTGGCTTGGTGCGACCACAACATGGCGCCCTTGCCGCCCAGCCAATCCAGCATTTCCCCCAATACAGCCTGCCATTGCCCCGGCTGCATCGCACAGCCATAAATCGCGGAAATCAGCTCCGACATGATATAGCCCCCCAAGCCTGGATTCGCCGTGTACCGTTGTTATTGATATGGGAATTTTCATCTGTATATAAACTTCAAGCCTCACTCGTTTGGGTGAATACAATTGACGGCAAGCGCTTGAAAATGGCTTCAGACTGCTTGACGATGCCCACAGGGTTTTTTATTGGAGAGCAGTCTTCTCCTCCATGTATTACGGGGCACACGCCCCGTTTTTTTTTTGCTTCAAAATTTGAATGCACAAGCTTCCTGTCGCGCTATGACGGGCACGCCACCCGCGACTGCCGGCTGTTGGTGTAGGGCTGCTTGATGTCCGACAGCCCCTTCAGCGCGTCCGGGTCCTCACTCTTGATGACGAAATAGAAATCGGTGCCCTGCTTGGGCACCGATTCCACGCGCGTGCCCAGCACGCCGCGGGCTTCCACCTCACGCACCCGCCGGGCCGCCGCTTCGGCGTTTGCGTAGAGCCCCAGCGACAGGGCGTTGCGCCAGGGGCCGGTCTTCACCACGAACGCGTCCTGCACACCGGCGGCGTTCAATTCCTTCAGCTTCTCGTTGGCCGACTGCGCGCTCGGCAAGGGCGGGAAAATGACCCAGCTGCGGGTATTCAGCGGGACTTCGGTGAACGACATCGCGCGCTCGCCGGCCAGGGCTTTCAATTGCTCGCGCACTTGCACAACTTCGCCAAGGCTGAGCCCCCGCCATTCGACGCACAGCGCGCGGGGCTGCGGCGCCGGCTGGCCCGGCATGACGTCCCCTGCGTCGGCGGGCCGTGTCGGGCTGGCGAGGCTCAACCGGTCGACATTGAGGGGCGCCTCCGTTTCCTCCCCCCCCAGCAGCCCGTGCGTCAGGGCGTAGATCACACCGGCCGCCGCGAGATTGAGCAGCAGCAGCGCCCCCACGATCCATTTCATACCGCGTCTTCCTTTCTGGCTACGCAATCAAGGCCTTCGAGCACCAGCGCAGGCGCGGGCTCCGCCGGAACCGCCAGATGCGGCAAGAGCCATTCGGCATCGCCACCGGAGACGAGGCACCGCGGCGCCTCGGCACTTTGCGCAGCGAGACGCGCATATTGTGCTGCAATCGCGCCGGCCAGGGCGGCAACGAGGCCGCTTTCGACCGCGTCCTCGGTAGAGCGAGGGAAATCACGCCAGTTGCCGCTCCCCGTGCCGACGCGCGCGGTGCCCGCTTGCAGCGCGCCGCGCATCAAAGCCTTGCCCGGAACGATGAGGCCGCCAATGAAACGCCCCGTAGCGGTCATGGCATCGATCGTCACCGCGGTGCCCGCCGATACGACCAGGCATGCGGACTGTGTGCGCTTCCTTGCGCCGATCAGTGCCATCCAGCGGTCCACGCCCAGTTGCGCCGGCTGCGCGTAGCCGTTTTCGACGTCGTCAAAGCGCTCCCCCGCGCTGAGCCAGCGCGCAGGCACATTCGCCTGCTCAAGGCAGACCCTCAGGCGGATGGCATTTTCGTCGCGGGTCACGCTGGCGACGTAGGCGCGCGTTCCTGGGGTCAGCACAGCGGACAATCCTGACAAGTCAGCGTAGTCCGCCTGCCCCTGAGACAGCCAGCGGGCGCCTTCGACCAGCGCCCATTTCAGGCGTGAGTTGCCGGCATCGAGCAGCAGACGGCGTGGGGTCATCGCGCCGCCTTCAATCGCAGGCTGATTTCCCCGCCATGGTAGGCGTGCAACGCGCCGTCGGCGCCACGCAGCAGAAACGCACCGTTGTCATCCACGCCCGCCGCAACGCCGTGCACCGACGGGCTGCCAGGCAGCTCCAGGCTGACCGGCCGGCCGGCATAGGCATCGAGCGCGCACCAGTCGTCACGCACGGCGGCAAAACCTTGCCGACCGAATGCGTCGACAACTACCCGCATTTCACGCAGGCTGTCTGCCAGCAACTGGTTGCGATCGATGGCAACACCCATCTCGTCGAGATCGATCACGGCCTGATCGATCCCTTCCCGCTGGGCATCGCGCAGGCGCACATTCAGTCCCACGCCAACCACTGCAAAGCTCGGCCCGTCCAGATCGCCCTGCACTTCGATCAGCACCCCAGCCAGTTTTCGATAGCCGACAATGAGGTCGTTCGGCCACTTGAGCTGCGCCGCATGCGCGCTACGCCGATTCACAACCCGTGCAATCGCCAGCCCCACGGCCAGACTCAGGCCGGCAATCGCCTGCAGTCCGCCGTCGAAACGCCACAGCACGGAAAACGTGAGGCTGCCGCCCGGCGTTGCGTGCCAGGTACGCCCCCGCCTGCCCCGGCCCGCAAATTGATGCTCGGCGGCAATCACTGTGCCATTCGGCGCACCCTCAAGTGCGGCCTTCATCAGAGCGCTGTTGGTCGAATCCACGCTATCGAGGACGCGCACGTCGAATCTGCCTGCCTCGTCCCCTAGCTGCTTGAGAATATCCGCGCAATCAAGCCAGTCGATGCGACCCGGCAGGCGATAGCCCCGCCCTGGTACCGCATGGATGCACAAACCCATTTTTTCGGCCTGCCCCAGAATATTGAACACACTGGCGCGCGAAAGTCCGAATTCGCACGCCAGGTCCTGCCCCGAATGGAAAGCGCCATCCGAGAGGCGTCGCACAAGGGGAAAAAACGTTTTATGGGGCCGGGTATGCACGCGGCGATTTTACATGCTGCACTAGCCTGTTGTCGGGCGGTGGCAATGGGCTGTCCTGACAGAAAGCTGGATTTTTCTGCGCCCTGATTTCTTCAGTTCGTTGACTCGATTCTTTAGGCAATAAAAAACCCCCACTTTATGGTGGGGGTTTTGGTGGTGCTTTTGTGCACGCTGTATAAGGAGTCTGACGATGACCTACTTTCACAGG
>JAIWOS010000117.1 GCA_020217265.1 Thiobacillus sp.
ATCTTCACCGGCGCGCCGGTGCCGCCAGGCTGCGACGCCATCGTGATGCAGGAATACTGCGCGGTCGAAGGCGACACGGTGGCCGTCAATCACGTTCCCCGCGCCGGCGACCACATTCGCCGCGCCGGCGAGGACATCGCCGCCGGCAGCGTGGTGCTCGAAGCCGGTACCCGGCTCGACGCCGCGCATCTGGGTCTGGCGGCGTCGGTGGGGCTGGCCGAGCTGCCGGTGTATCGCCGGCTGCGCGTGGCGAGCTTTTTCACCGGCGACGAGCTCGTCACCCCCGGCGCAGGCCCGCTTGCGCCCGGCCAGATCTACAACTCCAACCGCTACACCCTCGCCGGGCTGCTCGCCGGGTTGAATTGCGAAACACGCGATCTCGGCATCGTGTCCGACACGCTCGCGGCGACCGAGGCGGCGCTGAAGGAGGCGGCCGCGTGGGCGGACGTGGTCATCACCAGCGGCGGCGTGTCGGTGGGCGAGGCCGACTACGTGAAAGCGGCGGTCGAAAGGCTCGGCCGCATCGAAATGTGGAAAGTGGCGATGAAGCCGGGCAAGCCCATCGTCTACGGCCGCATCGGCGCGGCGGATTTCGTCGGCCTGCCGGGCAACCCGGCGGCCGTGTTCTCCACCTTCGGTCTGTTCGTGCGGCCCTTCCTGCTGCGCCGCATGGGCGCGGTCGACGTCTACTGCCGCGCTTATCCGATGCGCTGCGCCTCGGCGTGGGAGAAGCCGGGCGAGCGCCGCGAATTCCTGCGCGCGCGCATCGGCGCGGACGGCCAGCTCGTCATCTATCCCAACCAGAGCTCGGGCGTGCTCACCTCGTGCGCGTGGGGCGACGGCTTCATCGACGTGGAAATCGGCCAGACCATCGCCCCGGGCGACTGGGTGCGATTCATTCCCTTCACCGAGGTGCTGGGATGAACGTGCGGCTGCTTTACTTCGCCCGCCTGCGCGAGCGCCTGGGCGTGGGCGAGGAAACCCTGGCGTTCGACGGCGCGACGGTCGCCGAGCTGCTCGCCGTCCTGCGCGCGCGCGGCGGCGTCTGGGCCGAGGAGCTGGCGCCCGGGCGCAGCTTCCGCGTCGCGGTGAACCAGGAGCTGGCGACGCCGGACACGCCGCTTGCCGATGCGGCCGAAGTGGCGGTCTTTCCGCCGGTGACCGGAGGCTGAAATGAAGATCGCCGTGCAAGCGGACGCCTTCGACCTCAACGCCGAGGTCGAGGCCTTGCGTTCGGGGCGGCTGGACGTGGGCGCAGTGGCGAGCTTCGTCGGCTACGCGCGCGACCTCAACGACGGCAGCGCGGTGCGCGCGATGACGCTGGAGCACTACCCGGGCATGACGGAAAAGGCGCTCGCCGCGATTGGCGAGGACGCCGCCCGGCGCTGGACGCTCATCGACGCGACGATCATCCACCGCGTCGGCCGCCTGCTGCCGGGCGACCCCATCGTGCTGGTGGCGGTCGCGAGCCGCCACCGGGGCGACGCCTTCGCCGCCTGCGAATTCATCATGGACTACCTGAAAACGCAGGCGCCGTTCTGGAAGAAGGAGGAAACCGCAACGGGTGCGCGCTGGGTCGAGGCCCGATCGAGTGACGACGCGGCGGCGGCGCGCTGGCATCCGCCCGGTTCGGAGGCGTAAAAAAGCCGCCCGAAGGCGGCAAGTCGACACTGCGCGAGGACGGCATGGCCTCTGGATGCGCAGCTTCGAGGAGAGGGTTCAGTCGCGCATGCTCGGCGCCTGCATGGGGTAGCCGTTCGACAGCGCCGACAGATAGACCTCGATATCGGTGTAGCTCTGGCTGCCGATCTGCAGCGGCTGCACGCCCGAGTTCTTGTCGCACTCGGTGAAACGCACGTGCAGCGATTGCAGCTCGTCCTTGCCGCGCCACGTCGGCCAGTGGGTGAGGTCGCCGTAATGCGTGGTCGGCGTCTGCCCGCGCAGGTTCTTGCCCACCATCTGCACGTGGCAGCTCGCGCACGCCAGGTTCATGCGGCCGGCCTTGAGGTTGAACACCTTGCGGCCGCGCTCGAAGGAATCCTTGAGCGGGCCCTGGCTGACGTCGATGGCCATCGGCATGCCGTTGCTGAAGGTGGCGATGTAGATGGAGACCGCGCTGTTGTCGTAGCTGCCGTTGACGAGCTTGCTGCCGAGCTTGCCGGCGCAGTATTCGATGCGCGCTTCCATGCCGACCACCTTCTTCATGTCCTCGTCGTAACGCGGATACTTGAGACGCAGGCCCTTGAGATTGCCGTCGGGCGCGCCCATGCAGGCGGCAAACGCGTTGCCGGCGTTGAGCTTCTTGTAGAGTTCCTCGCCGCGTTCCTGCGCCAGGTCGCCGCCGTGCAGCTGGTCGTTGCCCGGGCGGTCGCGGAATTTCCAGTTGAGCTTCCATTCGTCGGCGCCGTTCATGGCCGGCAGTTTCGAACGGTCTTTCCAGTACTGATAAGTATCGGTATGGCCCTTGTCGCCTTCGACGCCGGGCGGATTGCTGGTCGCGTCCCAGACGTATTCGCGATAGGGTTCGGCGGCCGCCACGCTGGCGGCGTAGCCGAGCAGTGCGCAAGCCAGCGCGCTCAGGAGGGTTTGGGGTTTCGTCATGATGGGCTCCCGGGCTTATTTCAGCGATTGCAGGAAGGCGGCGATGTCGCGCACCTGTTGGTCGCTCAGCGTCCCCAGCGCGCCGAAGGGCGGCATCGCGGTCATGGGGTTCACCGAGCGGCGGTCGTAGATCGTCTGGTAGACCTCCTCGTCGCTCATGCCGCGCTTGGCGAAGTCGATGAGGGACGGCCCCTGGTTGCCCGGCTGCGCGTCGCCGGGCAGCGCATGGCAGGCCCAGCAGTTGCCGGCGCCGGTGTTCATCGCGATCTTCTTGCCCTCCTCGGGGTTGCCGTTCAGCGGGCCGTCGAGCGTCTTCTTGACGGGGGGCGGTACGCCGCGCGTGTCGAGATGGCTGCGGGTGAGCCACCTGGACAGGTCGCGCGGGTGATCGGCCTGTTTCAGCGTTGCCGTATCCGTGGTGGGCACGTAGAAGATCGTGCCGTTCTTGGCGTTGGGGTCGTACAGCGCGTCGGCCGGCAGGCCGGCGGGCCAGGGCTTGGGTTCGGCGGCCGCTGTCGTGGTGGCGGCGGGTTTGGGCGCCTCCGCCCTGGGGGGCTCGGATTGCGTTGCGCAGGCCTGCAATATCAGGGCTGCGGCGCTGCCTATCAGCACTCTGTTCATTCGTTGGTCTCCTCGTCTGGAATCGATTGCCCGCTGGGGCGAAGGAGCTCATGCACAGGCCGTGCCCGCAGATCTATGTGACGCAAGCGACTGAATGATCGATAAAAATGGAAAATCGCCGGGGGACGCGCTGGGGCGAAATGCCCGGGAAGCTCGACCGCGCTATGGCGTTTTGCCATAGCGCGGCAGCTCAGGCCGACAGCTTGCGCAGCAGGGTCTTGTAGTCGATGCCGAGCATGCGGGCCGCGCGCGACTTGTTGCCGGCGCATTCGGCGAGAATGCGCTGAATGTGGCGCTGCTCGGCGGCGGCGAGGCTGGCGTCGTCGAGGCCGCCGGCATCCGGTCGGACGGGGTTCCCCGCCGGCAGGTCGAGTTCGACGGCGTCATCCGCGGCGAGGATCACGGCCTGCTCGATCCAGTTTTCCAGCTCGCGCACGTTGCCGGGCCAGTCGCGCGCGGCGAGTTCGCGCATCAGTGCGGCGCTGGCTTCGCGTACGCGGCGGCCGTGCGCACGTGCGTAACGCGGCACGAACTCGCGGACATACAGCGGAATGTCGTCGCGCCGCGCGCGCAGGGGCGGCAATTGCACGCTCAGCACCTTGAGCCGGTGATAGAGGTCGCGCCGGAACTGGCCGGACGCGACAAGCTGTTCCAGCGGCTGGTTGGTCGCGGCGATGAAGCGCACGTCGACTTCGATTTCCCTGCTGCTGCCGACCGGGCGGATTCGCTTGTCTTCCAGCACCCGCAAGAGCTTGGCTTGCAGCAGCAGGGGGGCGGTGTTGATTTCGTCCAGAAACAGGATGCCGCCGTGCGCGGACTCGATCAGGCCCTTGCGGTCGGCGTGCGCGCCGGAGAAGGCGCCGCGACGATGGCCGAAGAGTTCGGATTCGACCAGTTCGACCGGCAGGGCCGCGAGGTTGAGCGCGACGAAGGGGCTGTCGCCCTGGCGCAGCGCGCGGGCGACGAGTTCCTTGCCGGTGCCGGTCTCGCCTTCGATCAGCACGCTGGCACGGGCGGGGCGCACGCGCACGATCCAGTCGCGCAGCTCGCGCATGGACGGGCTGTCCCCGAGCAGGGCGGCAAGCCCGGGGTCGTGGCTGCTGGCCAGGCGGCAGGCTTCGAGCGCGCGGGCGCGCAGGGCGAGTTCGCGCGCGATTTTTTCCAGCACGATTTCCACCGATTCGGTGCTGAAGGGTTTGGCCAGGAAATCGAAGGCGCCGATCTTGATCGCCTGGATGGCGTTTTCCAGACTGGCGTAGGCGCTGACGACGATGACCGGCAGGTTGTCGTCGTAAGCCCGTGCCCGCCGGATGATTTCGAAACCGTCGATGCCCGGCATGGCAAGGTCGGTGAACACGCGGTCGGGCTGGAAGCTATGGAGGCAGCGTTCGAAATTTTCGGGTTCGGCGCAGCGATGCACGGCGTAGTCGCCGCAGCTCTGGATGACGCGTTCGAGCAGGTGCGCCACGTCGGGCTCGTCCTCGACGATGAGGACGCGTCCCGCCGTGCCGGTTTCCGGACTGGCTTTATGCGCGCGGGGTTGGTAGCTTTGCATCATGCACTCCGTGGAAGAAACCCAGTGGCCTGTCGCCGCGGCAGGCGAAACCCGATGGCCGTGGCGCTGGCACAAACCCTCCCTCCTCGCTTCGCTCCTGTGGCTCTTGGGCGGCGTGGTGGCCTGTGTCAGTCTGGTGGCCTACTTCAGCATCGAGTATTTCATCGACCGCCAGTTTGCCGCCCTGCACCAGCAGCGCGTGCAGCGGCTGGAGGCGCAGGCGGTGACCGCACTCGGCGAGGAGAGGCGCTACCTGGACAGCCTCGCCGCGCTGGTGGCAAGCGACAGCGAACTGGGCAACAGCACCTATTATCACCTGTATCTCGAAGGCGAACGGAGGCTGCCGCAGAGCGCCGTCGCTCGCCTCGCGCGCACCTTCGGGCTGGCTGCGATCGTGCTCGCCACGCCGCAGGGGCGGACGATCGCGCGGCAGGGCGCTCCGCTGCCCAGCCTGGGCGGCGACGGCGTGCGCATCGTCTGGTGGCGAGGCGAGGCCTGGCTCGTCGCCTCGCGGCCGGTGCGGCGCGCCACGCTGCACATCGCCCGTATCGAAATCGGCCAGCCGCTGTCGGCGCGGCTGAATGCGCGGCTCGCGGTCGACGTCGAATCGTTGCGCCTATACCCCGCGCCAGTGCCCGGCATGGCGGCGCTGAAACTGGCGGACAACGCCTGGCTCGTTGCGCGGGTGGCAAATCCGGCGCAGGCGGCGCTGGTGGAAGTGCGGCGTTTGCTGCTCGTGATCCTCGCCGCGGCGGGGCTCGCGCTGGTGACGCTCACCGGCTGGGTGCTGCGGCGGCGCCTGCGGCCCTTGCGCGACCTCGCGCTCGCGACCGAGCGGGTGGGGCGGGGCGAGTTCGCCTTGCGGCTGGACACGGATGAGGGCAACGAAATCGGCCGCCTGGTCGAGGCCTTCAACAGCATGACCGCGCAGCTTGGCCAGGCCCGCGAAATCGAAGCCCGCATGGAACACGAGGCGCGGCTGTCGGCGATCGGCAGGGTGGCCGCGCGGGTCGCGCACGACATCAACAACCCGCTCACCGTCATCAGCAACGCGGCCCAGTTGATGGCGCGCGAACTCGCCGCCGATTCGCCGCTGCAAGCGGACGTGCAGATGATCCGTCACCACAGCGCGCGCGCCAGCGAAACGGTGCGCCAGCTGCTCGAATTCGGCCGGACCGTGCGGCCGCGGCGGCATGAATTCGACGCGGACGCCTGGCTCGAAGACTGGGTGAGCCGCTGGAACCGGCGCGGCCGGTACGCCGACAGCATGCGTTACCGCCCTCTGGGCAGGCCGGTGGCGGTGTGCCTCGACAGCCTGTTGCTTGAGCAGATGCTCGACAACCTCGCGACCAACGCCTGCCAGGCCGGGCAGCCGGTGACGATCCGCCTGGAAGACGACCGCGAGTCGATCCTGATCGAGGTGATCGACAGCGGTCCGGGTTTCAGCGAAGCGGACCGGCAGCATCTGTTCGAGCCGTTCTACACGACCAAACCGGAAGGCACCGGCCTCGGGCTCGCCAGCGCGCTGACGATTGCGCGGGCCCATGGGGGCGACATCGAGGCGCTGGCGGGCCGGCCCGGGCGGATTCGGGTGCGCCTGCCGCGCGCTCAGGCCAGCGTATGCGGTGCGTAGCCGGCTTCGCGCGCAGAGGCGGGAATCAGCAGGCGTCCAAGGATGCGCTGTCCCGCCGGACCATAGAGGTAATCGAAGAAGGGTTGCATGGTGGCCGCATGCCAGGTCTGGAACACCAGGCTGAGCGGGCCTTGCAGCGGATAGGCGCGGTCCCGCCCGGGCAGCCTGCCGTCCACGCTCAATACGCGCAAGCGCCCGGCCTCGGCCAGCGGCCGCACGAACACCCAGCTCACCAGGCCGAGCGCCGCGGGATAGCGGCTGACCGTGTCGGTGATCTGCTCGTCGGTGTCGACGTAAATGCCGCGCTCCGACCACAGCGGCCGGTTGTCGAGCAACAGGTCGCGCACGGGTTCGAAATATTCCGGGCAGTGCTTGCGCGCCACCAGCGCAATCGCGCGGTCGGGGCCGCCGAGCGCATTCCAGCGGGCGATCTCGCCGCGCGCGATTTTGCGCAGCTGGCTCACGCTGACCCGCGTCACCGGGCTGTCGGGATGGGCGATGACGGCCTTGTAATCGTGCGCGACCAGCAAGTGCGGCATGCCCTGCAGGCGCGGCCCGCGGACCGGACAGCACATGCCGCCCAGGTCGGCGGCGCGCGTGCGGACCGCGCCGATCCCGTCC
>JAIWOS010000118.1 GCA_020217265.1 Thiobacillus sp.
CCTGCGCTTCGAGCACGCGCACCGGCACGCCAGCCTGCGCCAGCGCCAGCGCGCACACGGCCCCGGCCGGGCCCGCGCCGACGACCAGGACATCGCGCGTGTCGCCTTGCGTGCTCATCCGCGCATCCAGGTTTCGATCTCGGCCACGGTTTTGGGCGGCGAGGTCAGCACCTCGCAAGCGGATTCGGTCACGACGACGTCGTCCTCGATGCGGATGCCGATGTTGTGGAAAGCCGCCGGAACGTCGTCCGCCGGGCGGATGTAGAGGCCGGGTTCGACAGTGAGCGTCATGCCCGGTGCCAGCGGCCGCCATGCGCCGCGGAGTTTGTATTCGCCGGCGTCGTGCACGTCCATGCCCAGCCAGTGGCCGGTGCGGTGCATGTAAAAGCGCTGGTAGGCGTTCGATTCGATCAGGCCGTCGACCTCGCCCTTGAGCAACCCGAGGTCGACCATGCCCTGCGTGAGCACGCGCACCGCGGCCTCGTGCGGGCTGTTCCAGTGATTGCCCGGCCGCACCGCGGCAATCGCCGCGGCCTGCGCGGCGAGCACGACTTCATACGCGTCCTTCTGTGCCGCGCTGAACGTGCCGTTGATCGGGAAGGTGCGGGTGATGTCGGCGGCGTAGCTGCCGAACTCGGCGGCAGCGTCGATCAGCAGCAGGTCGCCGTCGCGCATCGGCGCGTTGTTGAAGACATAGTGCAGCACGCAGGCGTTGGCGCCGCTGGCGACGATCGAGGTGTAGGCCGGCGCCTCGGCGCCGCCGCGGCGGAAGGCCGCGAGCAGCTCGGCCTCGATTTCGTATTCGTGGCGCCCCGGCCGCGTCGCGCGCATGGCGTCGCGATGCGCGCCGGTGGAGATTTCGGCGGCACGGCGCATCAGCGCGAGCTCGTGGCCGTCCTTGACCAACCGCATCTCGTCCAGCCAGATGCGCGCGTCGACCAGGCGCACCGGCGCGTGCACGCCGCTTCTGGCCTTGGCGCGCACGGCGTTGAGCCAGCCCATCACCTGCGTGTCCCACGCCGCGTCGCGGCCGATGAGGTAGGCAAGCTGTGGCTGGTTTTCCAGCAATTTGGGCAGTTCGGCATCGAGCCTGTCGAAGGCGAAAGTCTCGTCGAAGGCGAACACCTCGCGCGCCGCGTCCGGCCCGTAGCGGAAGCCGTCCCAGATCTCTCGTTCCTCGTTCTTCTCGCGGCAGAACAGGATGTGGCGCGGCGCCGCACCGCCGACCAGCACGACCACCGCCTCCGGCTCGTTGAAACCAGTCAGCCAGTAGAAATAGCTGTCGTGGCGGTAGGGATAGTGCGTATCGCGGTTGCGCGGCACCTCCGGCGCGGTGGCGATGACCATCACGCCCTCGCCCATCTCGGCAATCACCCGCGCGCGGCGGGCACGGTATATGGCGGCGTCAGGCTGCATGGCATGCTTTCAGTTCGGAATCCAGGGTATGCAAACGTTCGGGGGTACCCACATCGACCCAGCGGCCGGCGAAATGTTCGCCCGAAACGCGGCCGGCATCGATGGCCAGGCGCAACAGCGGCGCCAGCGGCGCTTTCTCGCCGGCCGGCGTCGCCGCGAAGAGATCGCGATGATAGGCGCCGATGCCCGCAAACGTGTAACGCGCCGGATGCGGCGTGAGCGGAATGTCGGCGTTGATCACCCGGCCGCCCTCGAGCACGAAGTCTCCCTGCGGATGGTGCGGCGGGTTGTCGACCAGCACCAGATGCGCGCGGTCGTGCCCGGCCGCGAGCCGCGCCAGCGGTTCGGCCAGCCGGGAAAAATCGTATTCGCAGTAGATGTCGCCGTTGACCACCGGGAACACGTCGTTTTCAATCAGCGGCAATGCCGTCGCGATGCCCCCCGCCGTTTCCAGTGCGCTGATTTCACGCGAGTAGGCGATCGTCACGCCGAATGCCGCGCCGCTGCCCAGCGCATCCTCGATTCTCTGCCCCAGATGCGCATGATTGATGACGATGCGCGTGTAGCCCGCGGCGCGCAGCCGCTCGATGTGCCACACGATCAGCGGCTTGCCACCCACCGCCAGCAGCGGCTTGGGCGTGTGGTCGGTGAGCGGACGCATGCGCTCGCCGCGACCGGCGGCGAGGATCATGGCAACAGGCATCAAAACGTGTACCCCACCTTCACCTCGCGCTTCTCCAGCCCATCGAGCAGGAACAGCATCGGCTTCAGCTCGTCGTAGCGCTCGCACACTTTACGCAGGTAATGCATGACGAGCGGCATGTCCTTCAGGTAGCCGTCCTTGCCGTCGCGGTGATACAGACGCGCGAAGATGCCCAGGACCTTGATGTGCCGCTGCGCGCCCATCCATTCGAAGTCGCGCCAGAATTCGCCGAAATCGGCACGCACCGGCAGCCGCGCGGCGCGCGCCTTTTCCCAGTAGCGGATCACCCAGTCGAGCTGTTGTTCCTCGTCCCACTGGATGTAGGCGTCGCGGTAGATCGAGGCGAGGTCGTAGGTGATGGGGCCGTGGACGGCGTCCTGGAAGTCGAGGATGCCGGGGTTGGGATCGGTCACCATGAGGTTGCGCGAGTGCCAGTCGCGGTGGACGTAGACCTGCGGCTGGGCCAGGTTGTTGGCAAGCAGGCGTTCGAACACGGTGTCGAGAATCGTCTTCTGCTGCGCGTTCAATTCCGCGCCGAGGTGCTTCGCGACGTACCATTCGGGGAACAGCATCAGTTCTCGGGTGAGCAGCGCGCGATCGTACTCGGGCAGCACGCCGGGGCGGCTCGCCTGCTGGATGCGGATGAGCGCGTCGTTCGAGGCCAGGTAAAGCTCGCGCGCGGTGCGCTCGTTGAGCGCCGACAGGTAGGTGGTGTTACCCAGGTCTGTCAGCAGCAGAAAGCCCTGTTCCAGATCCTGCCCCAGCACCTGCGGCACGTGCACGCCGGCGTCGCCGAACAGTCGAGCCACGGCGACGAAGGGCCGGCAGTCCTCGTGTGCCGGCGGGGCATCCATCACGATATAATCGCGGCCTTGCGCGCTAACGCGAAAATAGCGGCGAAAGCTGGCGTCGGCCGAGGCGGGGGCGATATCGAGCGAATCCACCCCCAGCTGCGCCGCCGCCCAGTTGTGTAAAGCCTGCATACGATCCACTGCCTGACACTCCGAATAACCCGATACCCTGCGGATTCTACCCTCTTGTCCAAGCTGCCCGCTTTCGCGTTCGTCGTGCTGCTGCTGCCCGTGGGGTCGGCGGCGGCGGGACTCGCGCTGAAAAAAGATGTCGAGCTGCGCGGCTCGGCAGCGGCCGGCAAGGACGGACCGATGTTCCTGACCGCCGACCGCATCGAATCGACCGCGCCGAACGTGGTCGAAGCCAGCGGCAACGTGGAGGCGCGGCAGGCCGGGCAGAATTTTTTCGCCAACTGGCTGCGCTACGACACCGAGCTCAATTCGGTCGAAGCGCGCGGCCAGGTCCGCATGGAAAAGGCGGACTTCACGGTACAGGGCGACTCCCTCAGGCTGAACCTCACCGACTACAGCGGCGAATTGCTGAAGCCCGTGTATCGCCTGCCGGTTCAGAAAGGGCGCGGCGAGGCCGAGCGCATCGACTTCATCGACAAGGAGCGCTATCACCTCAAGCAGGCGCTCTACACCACCTGTCCGGTCGACAACGACGACTGGTTCCTGAAGGTGGACAAACTCGACATCGACCAGACCCGCAACGTGGGCACCGCGCGCAACGCCACGCTGCGCTTCCTCGGCGTGCCGATCCTGTATACGCCCTGGATGGACTTTTCGCTCAACAACGAGCGCAAGACCGGCATCCTCTCCCCCACCTTCGGCACCACCGAGCGCAGCGGCCTCGACGTGCTGGTGCCGTACTACCTCAACCTGGCGCCCAATTACGACGCCACGCTGTATCCGCGTCTGCTGAGCAAGCGCGGGGTGCAGCTGGGTGCGGAATTCCGCTATCTGCTCCCCCAGTTTTCCGGCGCCAACCGGCTGGAATACCTGCCCAACGACAACGAAGCGGGGCGCTCGCGCTGGAGCGTCAACCTGAAGAACAGCTACCGCATCAGCGGCGACACGCAGGCCGGCATGGATTTCAACCGCGTGTCCGACAACGATTATTTCCGCGATCTGTCGAACCTCATTTCCGTCACCTCGCTCACCCACCTCAACCGCGAAGCCTGGCTTGCCACCCGGCGCGACAACTGGAATGGCGAGCTGCGGGTGCAAAGTTTCCAGACCCTGCAGGACTCCACTTCGATCACGCCCATCGCCGAACCCTACGCCCGCCTTCCCCAGGCGCGCCTCGGCATGACGCGCACCCTGGCGAACCTGCTTGAATTCAGGCTGGATGCCGAGGCCACCCATTTCGCACACCCCACCCTGACCGAGGGCACGCGCGTGCTGGCCTACCCCACCCTGCGCCTGCCGCTCACCAATGCGTTCGGATTTCTCACGCCGCAGATCGGCTGGCACAGCACGTATTACGCGCTCGACGACCGCGCACCCAAGCAGCGCATCACGCGCAACCTGCCGATCTTCAGCCTCGATTCCGGCGTCACCTTCGACCGTCCGCTCCAGGTCTTCGGCAGGGATTACAACCAGACCCTCGAACCGCGCGCCTACTACGTGTTCGCGCCACGGCGCGACCAGAACGACATCCCGGTGTTCGACACCGCGCAGCTCGACTTCAGCTACGCGCAGATGTTCACCGAAAACCAGTTCGTCGGCGGCGACCGCGTCAACGACGCCAACCAGCTCACCATCGCGCTCACCAGCCGCTTCACCGAGGCCGACAGCGGCCTCGAACGCCTGCAGGTCACGCTCGGCCAGCGTTACTACTTCAGCGCGCAGGAAGTCACGCTGCCCGGCGTGGCGCCACGCAGCAGCAACGCCACCGACCTGCTGGCCGCGGTGAGCGGCCAGATCACGCGCGACTGGCGCATCGACACCGCCTGGCAGTTCGACACCCAGAACGGCACCACCGTCCGTCAGAACCTGGGCGCCTCGTACCGGCCCGGCCCCGGCCGCACGTTGAACTTCGGCTACCGCTTCATTGACCAAAGCACCGAGCAGGTCGACGTGTCCGGCCAGTGGCCGCTGTCCAGCCGCTGGTACGGCATGTTCCGCTACAACTATTCGTTCCAGGACAACAAGCTGGTCGAGGGCCTGGCGGGGCTTGAATACAATGGCGGCTGCTGGACGATGCGCGGCGTCTTCCAGCGCCTCGCGACCAAGGAGAACCAGTCCACCGATGCGTTCTTCATTCAGCTCGAACTCGCCGGCATGGGCCGCATCGGCGCCAACCCGCTCGATGTGTTGAAACAAAGTGTTCCCGGATACAGGACCAGCAATGACATTCTTGAAACGCCTTGAACGACGCTGGCAGCAATGGCTGCCCGCACTGCTGCTCGCGGCCGCCATGCTGGCCCCGGCGCACGCCGACATCGTGCGGCTCGACCATATCGTCGCCATCGTCAACGACGAGGTCATCACCCGCCAGGAACTGGCGCGCCGCTACGACGAGACCGTACGCAACCTGGAGCGCCAGAACACGCCGCTGCCGCCGCGCGCCGTGCTGGAGAAGCAGCTGCTCGAACGCATGATCACCGAACTGGCGCTGCAGCAGCACGCGCGCAGCACCGGCATTCGCGTCGACCCCGCCCAGGTCGAACGCGCGCTGCAGCGCATCGCCGCGCAGAACAAGCTGGACCTGCCGGCGCTGCAGGCCGAACTGGAACGCCAGGGGCAAAGCCTGGAGAGCCTGCGCACCACCATCCGCAACGAGCTCCTCATCGCCCGCGCGCGCGAGCGCGACGTCGACAACCGCCTGTCGGTTTCCGACGCCGAGATCGAGGGCTACCTGCAGACGCAGGCGCAGCAGGGCACGGAAACCGAATACAACTTCTCGCACATCCTCATCACGGTGCCGGAGAATGCATCGCCCGAGCAGATCCAGGCGCGCCGCGCGCGCGCCGAGGACATCCTGGCCCAGCTCGCCAGGGGCGCGGATTTCGGCCAGCTTTCCGCCAGCTATTCCGACGCCCCCAACGCCCTGCAGGGCGGCGCCTTCGGCTGGCGGCCCGCCGGCAAGATTCCGGAGCTCTTCCTGAGCGCGCTCAAACCCCTGCAGCCCGGCCAGCTCGCCCCGCTGCTGAAAAGCAGCAACGGCTTCCACATCCTCAAGCTCAACGACAAGCACGGCCTCGATGTGGCGATGAGCGTGAACCAGACCCACGCGCGCCACATCCTCATCAAGACCAACGAACTCACCTCCGAGGCCGACGCCAAGAACCGCCTGCTGCAACTGAAGGAGCGCATCGACAACGGCGCCAAGTTCGAGGACCTGGCGCGCCTGCATTCCGAAGACGCCAGCGCATCGCGGGGTGGCGATCTCGGCTGGCTCAACCCGGGCGACACCGTGCCGGAATTCGAGAAGGCGATGAACGCGCTGAAGCCCGGCGAAGTCAGCGAACCCATCCAGTCACCGTTCGGCTGGCACCTCATCCAGGTGCTCGAACGCCGCACCCAGGACGTGACGCAGGAGCGCCAGAAACTGCTCGCGCGCCAGGCCATTCGCGAGCGCAAGGGCGAGGAAGCCTTCCAGGACTGGGTGCGGCAAATCCGCGATTCGGCCTACGTCGAACTGCGCCCCATCGACTGAGCCCGGCATGACGCTGCCCGTCATCGCGCTCACCGCCGGCGAACCCGCCGGCATCGGCCCCGACCTCGCCGTCGCGCTGTCGCAGCGCCCGTTGCCCTGTCGCCTGACCGTGCTCGGCGACGCCGACGTGCTGGCCGCGCGTGCCTCGCGGCTCGGCATCGCGGTCACGCTCGACACCGGCGAGG
>JAIWOS010000206.1 GCA_020217265.1 Thiobacillus sp.
CCAGCAGGATTTTCCTGTCAAGGTCGCCAGCCGGGGCGGGCAACGCCCCGTAACTGAGAAGGAGGTAAGACCTTGAGTCTGAATCTTGAAGAAAAGAAAGCCGTCGTTGCCGAGGTGTCCGCGCAGGTTGCGGGCGCCCAGACGGTTGTCGTCGCGGAGTATCGCGGCATTACCGTGGAGAACATGACCCAGTTGCGCGCGAAGGCGCGCAAGGAAGGCGTCTATCTGCGCGTGTTGAAAAACACGCTGGTGCGTCGCGCGATTGCGGACACGCCGTTCGCGGGCATTTCCGACCAGCTGGTCGGGCCGCTCGCCTACGGAATTTCCAAGGATCCCGTCGCCGCCGCCAAGGTGATGCACGAGTTTGCCAAGGGTAACGACAAGTTCGTGATCAAGGCCGGTGCCATGCCCAATTTCGTCATGTCCGCCAAGGACGTGGGGAATCTGGCCAGCATGCCCAGCCGCGAAGAACTGCTCGCCAAGCTCCTGGGCACCATGCAGGCGCCGGTCGCGCAATTTGTTCGCACCCTCAACGAGGTGCCGACCAAGTTCGTGCGCGGTCTTGCTGCGGTGAGAGACAAGCAGGCGGCTTGAGCTGTCTGACGACAATCGATTCAACGATTTTTAATCTGAAGCACATTTGACAGGAGTAATACACATGGCTGTTGCAAAAGCTGACATTCTGGACGCCATCGCCAACATGACCGTCCTCGAGCTCTCCGAGCTCATCAAGGAAATGGAAGAGAAGTTCGGCGTTTCCGCCGCTGCCGCCGCGGTTGCCGTGGCCGCGCCGGCTGCTGGCGGCGGTGCCGCTGCCGCTGCCGAAGAGCAGACCGAGTTCACCGTGGTTCTGGCCGCTGCGGGTGAAAAGAAAGTGGAAGTCATCAAGGTCGTGCGTGCGGCCACCGGCCTGGGCCTGAAGGAAGCCAAGGACCTGGTCGACGGCGCGCCGAAGCCTGTGAAGGAAGGCATCGCCAAGGCCGACGCCGAAGCGCTGAAGAAGCAGCTGGAAGAAGCGGGCGCCAAGGTCGAAATCAAGTAAGTCATCGGTTGCCAGGGTGGCGCCTGGATGGGCCATCCGTTCCGACAGACAGATTGAGTTCGATTTACCGTCGCGGGGCAACCCGCGGCACACGCAAGCAGCAAATACCCGGAACCCGGAATCGGCTTCCGGGTCGTTTGCTTTTTGCGTGTGCCCCATCACATCGCCCGGCCGCAACCCGCGTGTCCGTTGGCCCCTGATCGTCGAGGAGAATCCATGGCTTACACCTTTACCGAGAAAAAGCGCCTGCGCAAGAGCTTTGCCAGCCGCACCAACACCCTTCCGGTGCCGTTTCTTCTGGCGACCCAGATCGAGTCCTACCGCGCCTTCCTGCAGGAAGGACGCTCCAAGGAAGAGCGTCTGAACGAAGGCCTGCAGGCCGCGTTCACCTCGATCTTTCCCATCGTCAGCCACAGCGGCAACGCCCGCCTGGAGTACGTCAGCTATTTTCTCGGCGAGCCGGTGTTCGACATCAAGGAATGCCAGCAGCGCGGCCTGACCTATTGCGCGCCGTTGCGTGCCAAGGTGCGCCTGGTGATCATGGACAAGGAAGCGTCCAAGCCGACCATCAAGGAAGTCAAGGAGCAGGAAGTCTACATGGGCGAGATTCCGCTCATGACGCCGACAGGCTCCTTCGTCATCAATGGCACTGAGCGGGTGATCGTGTCGCAGCTGCACCGCTCGCCCGGCGTGTTCTTCGAGCACGATCGCGGCAAGACCCACAGCTCGGGCAAGCTCCTGTTCTCGGCGCGCGTGATTCCCTACCGCGGCTCGTGGCTCGACTTCGAGTTCGATGCCAAGGACATCCTGTTCTTCCGCGTCGACCGCCGCCGCAAGATGCCGGTGACCATTCTGCTGAAGGCGCTGGGCTATACGCCCGAAACCATACTCGATGCCTTCTTCAGCAAGGACACCTTCTACATCAACAGCCAGGGCGTGCAGTTCGAGCTGGTGCCCGAGCGCCTGAAAGGCGAAATTGCCCGCTTCGACATCTGTGGCAAGGACGACCATGTCATCGTGCCCAAGGACAAGCGCATCACCGCCAAGCACATCCGTGAGCTCGATGCTGCCGGCGTGAAAAAGTGGGCCGTGCCCGCCGAATTCGTGGTCGGCCGTGTGCTGGCGCACGACGTGATCGACAAGAGCAGCGGCGAGCTGGTGGCGCGCGCCAACGACGAGATCACCGAAGACCTGCTGAAGAAGCTGGGCGGCGCGGGCATCGACAGATTCCAGACGCTCTACACCAACGATCTCGATCACGGCGCCTACATCTCGACCACGCTGCGCACCGACGACACCACCGACGAGTACGCCGCCAAGGTCGCGATCTACCGCATGATGCGCCCCGGCGAGCCGCCGACAGAAGACGCCGTGAACGCGCTGTTCGGCAACCTGTTCTTCAGCGAGGAGCGCTACGACCTGTCGGCCGTGGGCCGCATGAAGTTCAACCGCCGCATCGGCCGCGACGAGCTGACCGGCCCTGGCACGCTGTCGACTGACGACATCGTCGCTGTCATCAAGATCCTGGTCGAACTCAGGAACGGCCGCGGCGAGATCGACGACATCGACCACCTGGGCAACCGCCGCGTGCGCTCGGTCGGCGAACTCGCCGAAAACCAGTTCCGCGCGGGGCTGGTGCGTGTCGAGCGCGCGGTGCGCGAGCGCCTCTCCCAGGCCGAATCTGACAATCTGATGCCGCACGACCTGATCAATGCCAAGCCGGTCTCGGCCGCTATCAAGGAGTTCTTCGGTTCATCGCAGCTCTCCCAGTTCATGGACCAGACCAACCCGCTGTCCGAGATCACACACAAGCGCCGCGTTTCCGCGCTCGGCCCGGGCGGTCTCACGCGCGAACGCGCCGGCTTCGAAGTGCGCGACGTGCATCCGACCCACTACGGCCGCGTGTGCCCGATCGAGACGCCGGAAGGCCCGAACATCGGCCTCATCAACTCGCTCGCGCTGTTTGCCCGCACCAACTGGTACGGTTTCATCGAAACGCCCTACCGCAAGGTCGTGAACAACCAGGTCACCGACGAGATCGACTACCTCTCGGCGATCGAGGAATCCAAGTTCGTGATCGCGCAGGCCAACGCCGAGCTCGACGCCAAGGGACGTTTCAAGGACGACCTGGTGTCGTGTCGCCACAAGAATGAATTCACCCTGTCCACGCCCGACAAGATCGAGTACATGGACGTGGCGCCGGCGCAGATCGTTTCGGTGGCGGCTTCGCTCATCCCGTTCCTCGAGCACGACGACGCGAACCGCGCGTTGATGGGGTCGAACATGCAGCGCCAGGCCGTGCCCTGTCTGCGCCCCGAGAAACCTTTCGTCGGCACCGGCATCGAGCGCACTGCGGCGGTCGATTCGGGCACCGTCGTCACCGCGCATCGCGGCGGCGTGGTCGATTACGTCGATGCTAGCCGGATCGTGATCCGCGTGCACGACGAGGAAGCGAAATCGGGCGAGGTCGGCGTCGACATCTACTCGCTCATCAAGTACACGCGTTCCAACCAGAACACCAATATCAACCAGCGTCCGCTGGTGAAGGTAGGCGACGTGATCGCGCGCGGCGACGTGATTGCCGATGGCGCGTCGACCGACATGGGCGAACTGGCGCTCGGCCAGAACATGCTGGTCGCGTTCATGCCCTGGAACGGCTACAACTTCGAAGACTCGATCCTCATCAACGAGAAGGTCGTCGCCGAAGACCGCTACACCTCGATCCACATCGAGGAGCTTTCGGTCGTCGCGCGCGACACCAAGCTCGGTCCCGAGGAAATCACCCGCGACATCTCCAACCTCGCCGAGCGCCAGCTGTCGCGTCTCGACGAATCCGGCATCATCGCCATCGGCGCCGAAGTCGAAGCGGGCGACGTGCTTGTCGGCAAGGTCACGCCCAAGGGCGAAACCCAGCTCACGCCGGAGGAGAAACTGCTGCGCGCGATCTTCGGCGAAAAGGCCTCCGACGTGAAGGACACCTCGCTCAAAGTGCCGTCTGGCATGGCGGGTGTGGTGATCGACGTGCAGGTGTTCACTCGTGAAGGCATCGAACGCGACAAGCGCGCGCAGTCGATCATCGACACGCAGTTGGCCGAATACAAGAAAGACCTGACCGACCGTATGCGCATCGTGGAAGACGACACCTTTGCGCGTCTGGAAAAGCTCCTGCATCTCAAGGTCGCTAACGGCGGCCCGAAGAAGCTGGCCAAGGGCAGCAAGGTGACGAAGGAATATCTGGAGTCTCTCAACCGCCACGACTGGTTCGACATTCGACTCGCCGACGACGAGGCCAGCCGCCAGGTGGAGGCGATCAAGGATAGTCTCGCGCAGAAGCGCGTCGAGTTCGACGCGATGTTCGAGGAAAAGAAGAAGAAGCTGACCGCCGGCGACGAGTTGCCGCCCGGCGTGCAGAAAATGGTCAAGGTCTATCTGGCCGTCAAGCGCCGCCTGCAACCCGGTGACAAGATGGCCGGTCGTCACGGCAACAAGGGTGTCGTGTCCAAGATCGTGCCGGTCGAGGACATGCCCTTCATGGCCGACGGCCGCCCGGTCGACATCGTGCTGAACCCGCTCGGCGTGCCGAGCCGGATGAACGTGGGCCAGATCCTGGAAACCCACCTGGGCTGGGCATCCAAGGGTCTGGGCGAGAAAATCGGCCAGATGCTGGCGGCGCAGACCAAGACGCTGGTCAAGGATTTGCGCGCCTTCCTCAAGGAGATCTACAACCAGTCCGGCAAGACCGAGGACATCGACGGCTTCACCGACGACGAAATCATCGAGCTGGGCAGACACCTGTCCAAAGGCGTGCCCTTCGCATCACCGGTGTTCGACGGCGCGTCAGAAGAGGAAATCCGTCGCATGCTGAAGCTTGCCGGCCTGCCCGAAGGCGGCCAGGTGCAGCTGTACGACGGCCGCACGGGCGAGCCCTTCGATCGTGAAGTCACCGTGGGCTACAAGCACGTGCTGAAGCTGCACCA
This sequence comes from Thiobacillus sp., assembly GCA_020217265.1. GTDB lineage: Bacteria > Pseudomonadota > Gammaproteobacteria > Burkholderiales > Thiobacillaceae > Thiobacillus. The sequence goes on from JAIWOS010000206.1 coordinate 5,020, forward strand.
CCTGGTCGACGACAAGATGCACGCGCGCTCCACCGGCCCGTACTCGCTTGTCACCCAGCAGCCGCTCGGCGGCAAGGCGCAGTTCGGCGGCCAGCGCTTCGGCGAAATGGAAGTGTGGGCGCTGGAAGCGTACGGCGCGTCGTACGTGCTGCAGGAAATGCTGACAGTGAAGTCCGACGACGTGAACGGCCGCACCAAGGTCTACGAGAACATCGTCAAGGGCGATCACAAGATCGAGGCGGGCATGCCCGAGTCCTTCAACGTGCTGGTGAAGGAAATCCGTTCGCTCGGCATCGACATCGATCTGGAACGTTATTAATTTTGGGGTGAGGACACAGCCATGAAAGCACTGTTGGATCTATTCAAGCAGGCCACCCACGAGGAAGAATTCGACGCCATCAAGATCGGCCTGGCGTCGCCGGAGAAAATCCGCTCCTGGTCGTATGGCGAAGTGAAGAAGCCGGAAACGATCAACTACCGCACCTTCAAGCCGGAGCGCGATGGCCTTTTCTGCGCCAAGATCTTCGGCCCGGTGAAGGACTACGAGTGCCTGTGCGGCAAATACAAGCGTCTCAAGCACCGCGGCGTGATCTGCGAGAAGTGCGGTGTCGAAGTCACCCTCTCGAAAGTGCGCCGCGAGCGCATGGGCCACATCGAGCTGGCTTCACCGGTTGCCCACATCTGGTTCCTGAAATCGCTGCCGTCGCGTCTGGGCATGGTGCTCGACATGACGCTGCGCGACATCGAGCGCGTGCTCTACTTCGAAGGCTTCGTCGTTGTCGAGCCCGGCATGACCCCCCTCAACAAGGGGCAGCTGCTGACCGAGGAGGATTACCTCAACAAGCTCGAAGAATACGGCGACGAATTCAAGGCGCTGATGGGCGCTGAGGCCGTGCGCGAACTGCTGCGCAGCATCGACCTGCACACCGAGGTCGAAAGCCTGCACGCCGAGATCAGCAAGACCAGCTCCGACACCAAGCTGAAAAAGCTCTCCAAGCGCCTGAAAATTCTCGAGGGCTTCCAGAAATCCGGCATCAAGCCCGAGTGGATGATCCTCGAAGTGCTGCCAGTGCTGCCGCCCGAACTGCGTCCGCTGGTACCGCTCGACGGTGGCCGCTTCGCGACTTCCGATCTCAACGACCTGTACCGCCGCGTCATCAACCGCAACAACCGCCTGAAGCGTCTGCTCGAACTGAAAGCGCCGGAAATCATCGTGCGCAACGAAAAGCGCATGCTGCAGGAAGCGGTCGATTCGCTGCTCGACAACGGCCGTCGCGGCAAGGCCATGACCGGCGCCAACAAGCGTCCGCTGAAATCGCTCGCCGACATGATCAAGGGCAAGAGCGGCCGCTTCCGTCAGAACCTCCTGGGCAAGCGCGTCGACTACTCCGGCCGTTCGGTCATCGTGGTGGGGCCGACGCTGAAGCTGCACCAGTGCGGCCTGCCGAAGAAGATGGCGCTGGAACTCTTCAAGCCCTTCATCTTCAACCGCCTCGAAGTGCTGGGCCTGGCGACCACGATCAAGGCCGCCAAGAAGATGGTGGAAGACGAAGAGCCGATCGTCTGGGATCTGCTGGAAGAGGTGATCCGCGAGCATCCGGTAATGCTGAACCGCGCGCCGACGCTGCACCGCCTGGGCATCCAGGCCTTTGAACCGGTGCTGATCGAGGGCAAGGCGATCCAGCTGCACCCGCTGGTGTGCGCGGCGTTCAACGCCGACTTCGATGGCGACCAGATGGCCGTCCACGTGCCGCTGTCGCT
>JAIWOS010000051.1 GCA_020217265.1 Thiobacillus sp.
GACGGGTTGCAGCGGCAGCGGGTAGGCGCGGGCGTAGCGGTCGAAATCGAGGTTCTGCCACAGTCGGCCCTTCGGCGCGGCGCCAGCGAATTCGAAATAGCGGCCGCGCGGATCGGTCGCGATGCCCTCCAGCCGCAGGCGCCCCGGCGGCAGCGGCGGCACCGGCAAATGCGCACGCGTGGCGCCCGCGGCGACCCAGCCGCGGTTGACCAGAATGGCACTGCGCTCGCCGTCGACGACGAACGGCATCAGCACATGGTAGCCCGCCACGCCGGCATGCACACGGTTGTCGATGAAAATGCCGTGCGCCGCGTCGAAATGCCCGGCCACTTCCAGCCTGCGGTAAAGCACGCTTTCGCGATCGAGCAGGGTGCTGCCCACATGGATCGGCGACTCCCGCAGCGCCGCGTCGAAACGCGCCTGCAGCCCGCGCTTGTACTCGGCCCGGCTGCTTTGCCAGTGGCCCAGCCACACGGTCAGGACCAGGAAGAACAGGGTCGCCAGCGTGGGCCTCACGCCAGGCGCAAACCGCCAGCGGCCGAAGCGGAAATTCAAGCCATGCACCCCGGGCCCGATCCGGTTAGACTGCGATTTTGCCGAGCGGGCCGCCCCATGCGCATCGTCGTTCTGATCTTCATCTTCTTCATCCTTGCCAGCCTGGGCAGCGCCCTCTACTACCTCATCAAGGACAAGGGACAATCGGACCGCACGGTGAAAATGCTCACCCTGCGCGTCGGGCTGTCGCTGACCCTGTTCCTGTTCCTGATGGCAGGCTACTACTTCGGCCTCGTGCCGCACAACGGCCTGCGCTGAGCGTCCAACAAAAAGCCGCCTGCGGCGGCTTTTCGGGGTGGCTCCCGCTCAGATCAGCCAGTAGACCAGCACGAACAGCAGCACCCACACCACGTCGACGAAGTGCCAGTACCACGACACCGCCTCGAAGGCGAAGTGGTGATCGGCGGTGAAATGGCCGGCAATGGAGCGGCCCAGCATCACGATGAGCATGGTCGTGCCGACCAGCACGTGGAAACCGTGGAAGCCGGTGAGCATGAAGAAGGTCGCCCCGTACACGCCGGCCCCCAGGGTGAGGCCCATCTCGGTGTAGGCATGGTGGTATTCGTAGGCCTGCAGGCCGAGGAAGACGAGGCCCAGCGCCACCGTCAGCGCGAGGCCGAGGATCAGCTGGCCCCGCGCGCCCTTTTTCAGGCCCCAGTGCGCCCAGGTCACGGTCACACCGGACGACAGCAGCAAGAGGGTGTTGATCGCGGGGATGCCCCAGGCATGCATCGGCGTGAAATGCGACTCTTCGCCGGACAAGCCCGGGCCGGCGGTCGGCCAGGCGGCCTGGAAATGCGGCCAGAGCTGCTGCATGGTGTCGCCCGAACCCAGCCACGGCACCGACAGGACGCGCGTATAGAACAGCGCGCCGAAGAAGGCGGCAAAGAACATCACCTCGGAGAAGATGAACCAGCTCATCGACCAGCGGAAGGAACTGTCGACCTGCTTGTTGTAGCGGCCCGCCTCGCTGTCGCGGATGACCTCGCGGAACCAGCCGAACATCATGTAGAAAAGAATCGCCATGCCTGCCAGCAGCACCCAGCCGCCGTGGTCGATTTCGCGCATGAGCATCGTGCCGCCGACGGCCATGAACAGCAGGGCGACCGAGCCGACGATCGGCCAGATCGAAGGTTGCGGCAGATAGTATTTATCGGTTTGCGCCAGGCTCATGTTTCCCTCTCCTTTTAGACTGGATCGTTATTGCAGGAACGCACTCACTTCAGGAACTGCATCGCCAGATACACCACAAGCAGCATCGTCAGCACGAAGGCCACGCCGCCGATCAGGCCCGCGATCACCACCTGGAGCGGCGTCAGGTTTTGCGCATCGGCGTCGTAATCGCGCCGGCGGCGCACGCCGAAGAAGCTCCAGAACACGGCCAACGCAGCCCTGAGATTGCCCCCTGCCATCGCGCTAGCCCTGTTTCGCCCTGCCCGCTTCAGCCTGCGGGCCCGTGTCGAAGAAGGTGTACGACAGGGTCACCGTGCCAAGCTCGCGCTCGATCGCGGGATCGAGCACGAACAGCACCGGCATGCGCCGCGTCTCGCCGGCGGCGAGCGTCTGCGGCGTGAAGCAGAAACACTCGATCTTCTTGAAGTACGAAGCCGCGCGCGCCGGCCCGTAACTCGGCACCGCCTGACCGACGATGGGCTTGTCGCTGGTGTTCGACACTTCGTATTCGACCTGAACCAGCTGGCCGGGGTGGACGGTCAGCGTGCGCACCTCGGGCTTGAATCGCCACGGCAGGGCTTCGTTGACGTTGGCGTCGAACTGGATCGTCACCCAGCGCGTAGCATCGACCTGCGTGTTTTTCACCAGCGCCTGCTCGTCGCCGGCGTTGACGCCGGTGACTTCGCAAATCTTGTAATAGAACGGCACCAGCGCGAAGCCGAAGCCGAACATGCCGAGGGTGGCCACGACGAGCTTGGTCAGCGTCTTCGCGTTGCCGGCCGCCATGGCTACTTCAGCCCGGTGTAGAGCGTGAACACGAACAGGCCCAGCGCAAACAGCGCCAGCAGTGCCGCCGTGCGGTATTTGTTGCCGCGTCTGTCCGCCATTGCCGGGCCGTTCACTTGACCACCGGCGCGGTTTCGAAGGTGTGATAGGGCGCGGGCGAAGGCACCGTCCATTCCAGCCCCTCGGCGCCTTCCCAGACCTTGCTCGTTGCCTTGGCGCCGCCCTTGACCGTCTTCAGCACCACCGCCAGGAAGATCAGCTGCGAGAAGCCGAAGATGAAGGCACCGACGGTGGCGATCTGGTTGAACTCGGTGAATTGCAGCGCGTAGTCGGGAATCCGGCGCGGCATGCCGGCCAGCCCCAGGAAGTGCATGGGGAAGAACACGATGTTCATGCCGATGACCGACAACCAGAAATGCCATTTGCCGAGCGTTTCGTCATACATGTGGCCGGTCCACTTCGGCAGCCAGTAGTAGATGCCGGCGAAGATCGAGAACAGCGCGCCGGAGACGAGCACGTAGTGGAAGTGCGCGACGACGTAGTAGGTGTCGTGGAGCTGGATGTCGACCGGCGCGATGGCGAGCACCAGGCCCGAGAAGCCGCCGATGGTGAAGAGGCACACGAAGGCGATGGCGAACAGCATCGGGGTTTCGAAGGTCATCGAGCCGCGCCACATCGTCGCCACCCAGTTGAACACCTTCACCCCGGTCGGCACGGCGATCAGCATGGTCGAGAACATGAAGAACAGTTGCGCGGCGGCGGGCATGCCCACCGTGAACATGTGGTGCGCCCACACGATGAACGACAGGATCGCGATCGACGCGGTGGCGTAGACCATCGACGCGTAACCGAACAGCGGCTTCCTGGCGAAGGTGGGGATCACCTGCGAGACGATGCCGAACGCCGGCAGGATGAGGATGTAGACCTCGGGGTGGGCGAAGAACCAGAAGATGTGCTGGAACATCACCGGGTCGCCGCCGCCGGCCGCGTTGAAGAAGTGCGTGCCGAAGTTGCGGTCGGTGAGCAGCATGGTCACCGCCCCGGCGAGCACCGGCATGGTCGCGATGAGGAGGTAGGCGGTGATGAGCCAGGTCCAGCAGAAGAGCGGCATCTTCATCAGCGTCATGCCGGGCGCACGCATGTTGAGGATGGTCGTGATGATGTTGATCGAGCCCATGATCGACGACAGGCCCATGATGTGCACCGCAAGAATGGTGAGATCGTACGAAATCCCGCCCTGGATATAGAGCGGCGGATACATCGTCCAGCCGCCGGCGACTGCGCCGCCGGGCAGCAGGAACGACCCCATGAGCAGGATGCCGGCCACCGGCAGCAGCCAGAACGCCCAGTTGTTCATGCGCGGAAACGCCATGTCGGGCGCGCCGAGCATCAGGGGCACCTGCCAGTTTGCGAAGCCCGAGAAGGCCGGCATGATCACGCCGAAGATCATGATCAGCCCGTGCATGGTCGTGAGCTGGTTGAAGAAATCCGGGTGCAGCAGCTGCAGGCCGGGCTTGAAGAGTTCGGCACGGATCAGCAGCGCCATGCTGCCGGCGGCGAACAGCATCACCAGCGCGAAAATCAGGTACAGGGTTCCGATGTCCTTGTGGTTGGTCGTGGTCAGCCAGCGCATGAGCCCGGTCGGGTGCGCGTGGTGTCCGTGTTCGTCGTGGCCGTGGGCGTGTGCTACGTCAGACATGGTTCGGTTCTCCTCTCGGTGATTCACTGCGCGGCCGGCGCTGCGGCTTCGGCACCGCCGCGCAGGGCGGCGACCTGCGCGGGCTGGGCGGCATCGCCCATCTTGTTGGCCCAGGCGTTGCGCTGGTAGGTGACGACGGCGGCGATATCGGCGTCCGACAGCTGCTTGCCGAACGCGGCCATCGCCGTGCCGGGGCGGCCGTTCAGCACCACTTCGATGTGCGCGTCGATCGGGCCGGTTGCGACCTTCGAGCCGCTGATCGCCGGGAATGTCCCGGGCAGGCCCATGCCGTTGGCCTGGTGGCAGGCCGCGCAGTTCGCGGCATACACCTTTTCACCGCGCGCGACGAGCTCGGCCTGATCGAAGGTCTTGCCGTTGTCGGCCGCGGCACTGGCGGCCGCCCCCTTCTTCTTCTCCACCCAGGCCTTGTAGTCGGCCTCCGAAACGACGTTGACGACGATGGGCATGAAGCCGTGATCCTTGCCGCACAGTTCGACGCACTGGCCGCGGTAGGTGCCGATCTTGTCGGCTTCGAACCAGCTGTCGCGGATGAAGCCGGGGATCGCGTCCTGCTTGGCGCCGAGCGCGGGCACCCACCAGGCGTGGAGCACGTCGTTGGCGGTGATGAGCAGCCGCACGCGCTTGCCGACCGGCACCACCATGGGCTCGTCGACTTCCAGCAGATAGTGCTCGCCCTTGGTGGCCGCGTTCTCGATCTGCGTGCGCGGCGTTGCGAGGGTGCTGTAGAAACTGACGCCCTCGTTGAGGTAGTCGTAGCCCCACTTCCACTGGTAGCCCGTGATCTTGATGGTCATGTCGGGGTTGCTGGTGTCCTTCATCGCGATCACCACCTTGGCAGCCGGGTAGGCCATGCCCATCAGGATGACGAAGGGAATCACCGTCCAGATCACCTCGACCGTGGTGTTTTCGTGGAAGTGCGCGGCCTGGTGGCCCACCGACTTGCGATGCTTGATGAGCGAATAGAACATCGCGCCGAACACCACCACGAAGATGCCCAGGCACACCAGCATGATCATGTTGTGCAAGTGGAACACCTGGCTGGCGATCGGGCTCGCCGGCTCCTGCAGGTTGTAGGCGTACTCGGCATACGCAGTCTGGCAGGCCCCCCACGCCGCCAGCGCCGCCCCTGTTCGTTGCCACATGATCTTCATCGCGCTTCCCCGTCCTCTCTCGTCTTGGTTGGTATTCGGTTCGTCGTTGCCGGCCCGGGTCAGACCTGCAATCTGCTGCGCAGCGTGGCGGCCAGTTGCAGGCGCGCCTCGTCGTTCAAGTACTGCCCCACTTCGGTACCGCATCCGTGCGAACAAACGCTGATCCGGCAATGCCGGCCCGGCGCGCTGCAGTCGGATTCGATCCGCACCCAGCGCCGGTTCAACTCGCGACGGCCGCAGCCGTCTTCCTTGCGCCACTCCAGAACCACCGCATCGCCCTCGATGGTGAGCGTTTCATAATTGCCTTCCCGGGCGCGCAACGCATCGAACGCCCAGGCCAGCAAACCGACTTCGAGCCCGGCAAAGGGCAGCACCAGCCAATACCCCAGCGCAGAAAAGCCCAGCGCAATCCCAAACGCGCCTGCCGCCAGCGTCCAGAAAACCCGGCGTTCCTGTCCTTGCGACAGGGCACAGCGCGGGCGCGAGTGAAAAACATACGCGCCGGCCGTTTCGCGTACTGGCTCATCCATATCGACAGGCTCCTGGCGGGCAACCGAACGAAGCGCGGCAATCTGTCGCACACCGTATCACGCACGCGCGCAGGATGGCAAGCCGAAACCCGGTCTAACTTGTTGATTTTTATGCAGAATATCGTTATTAACGACTATTCTAAGATGCTAATTCAGCGGGCAGCAGCAGCCAGTCGGACGCCGTGTGCGGCGTGGCCAAGAACGGCTGTACGCCAAGACAAGGTCCGGGCAGGCGCGCGCGCAATGCGGCCAGGTTCTCGTCGGCACACGCCATCGCGGGATCGATGCGGTTACCCACCCAGCCCGCCCACGCCAGCCCGCGCGCGCGTATCGATTCGGCGCTGAGAAGGGCATGGTTGAGGCAGCCGAGCCGCAAGCCCACCACCAATAGCACGGGCAATCCGAGGCGCGCGGCCAGATCGCTCATGTCCGCCGCATCGGAGAGCGGCACCCGCCAGCCGCCGGCGCCTTCCACCACCACGGCGTCGGCGCGCGCCGCCAGCCGCGCGTAGGCGGCGGAAATGCGCTCGATGTCGATGACGACGCCCGCCTGCGCCGCGGCGATGTGCGGCGCGATGGGCGGGTCGAACGCATAGGGATTGATGTCGGCCAGTGGCGCATCGACGTTGGCTGCCGCGCGCAGTGCGGCGACATCCTCGTTCGGCTGTCCGGCTTCGGTGCCGGCCGCCACCGGTTTCATCGCCGCGACCCGCAAGCCGCGCGCGCGCAAGGCGTGGACGAGCGCGACCGCCACCCGCGTCTTGCCCACGCCGGTGTCGGTGCCGGTGACGAAGACGCCGCGCGCGCTCACGCCAGCCCCAGCTTGCGCCGCCGTGCGCCGATCT
>JAIWOS010000207.1 GCA_020217265.1 Thiobacillus sp.
CGACGGGGCGGCGGTGGCCGGACTCGTTGCGGGGGGCGCCGTCGGGGTGCTGGCCGGTCGCCGCGGCCGCACGCAGCGCCCGGTGGTGCTGCGGCGCGAAGAGACTGTTTCCGTTCAACCGAAACCCATCGTAATGAAAAGAGGACAGCCATGATGAAAGCGGCATTTGCAACGCTGGCGCTGGCGGCGACCCTGTCTGCGCCGGTACTCGCGAAGGACGTGGTGGACGTCGCCGACCTGGTCGAGAAACAGGGCCCGGCGGTGGTCAACATCAGCACGACCAAGCTGGTGAAGCGCGGCCAGGAAGGCCTGCCTTTCCCGATCCCCGACGAGGAGGACATGCAGGAATTCTTCCGTCGCTTCTTCCCGCCTGGCGGGCCGGGCGGACAGGGCGGACCGATGCAGGAAATCCCGGCGCGCGGCGCGGGCTCCGGCTTCATCGTCAGCAGCGATGGCTACATCCTCACCAACGCCCACGTCGTCAAGAACGCCGACGAGGTCGTGGTCAAGCTGATCGACAAGCGCAAGTTCACCGCCAAGGTCATCGGCGCCGATACGCGCACCGATGTCGCTGTCATCAAGATCACCGCCAACAACCTGCCGACGGTGCGCCTGGGCGACCCCGGCAAGCTGCGCGTCGGCGAGGCGGTCGCGGCGATCGGTTCGCCGTTCGGTTTCGAGAACTCGGTCACCGCCGGCATCGTCTCGGCCAAGGGCCGCTCGCTACCGTCGGAAAACTACGTGCCCTACATCCAGACCGACGTGCCGATCAACCCCGGCAACTCGGGCGGGCCGCTCTTCAACATGAAGGGCGAAGTGGTCGGCATCAATTCGCAGATCTACAGCCGCAGCGGCGGCTACCAGGGCGTGTCGTTCGCGATCCCGATCGACGTGGCGATGGAGGTCGTCGAACAGCTGAAGGCGGGCGGCAAGGTGTCGCGCGGCTGGCTGGGCGTGGTGATCCAGGAAGTGACCGCCGACCTCGCCGATTCCTTCGGGCTCGACCGTCCGCGCGGCGCGCTGGTGGCGCAGGTGCAGCCCGATACGCCCGCGGCCAAGGCGGGCCTGCAGGCGGCCGACGTCATCCTCGAATTCAACGGCCGGCCGGTCGAGAACTCGGGCGACCTGCCGCGCATGGTCGGCGCGGCCAAGCCCGGCGCGAAAATCCCGCTGACCGTATGGCGCAAGGGCAAGAGCGAGCAACTGTCCGTCGTGCTCGGCGAACTGCCGGCCGAGGCGGCACAGGCGGGCAGCGGCAGCCGGGCGTTCTCGCGCGGCGGGCTGGCCTTGTCCGAACTCGGCGCCGAACAGCGGCGTGCGCTGGGGCTCGATCACGGCCTGATGGTCGAGGATGCCACGGGAGACGCCGCGCGTGCCGGCATCCGGACCGGCGACGTCATTCTCGCGGTGAACAACACCAAGGTCGCCACCGTCGATGCCTTCCGCAAGGCCATCGCGGCGGTGCCCGCCGGCAAGAGCGCGGCGATCCTGGTGCGCCGCGGCGACGGTTCGCTGTACATTCCGCTGAAGATCTCGGGTGAGTAAACGGCTCACCCTGTACACGCGGGCGGGGTGCCCGCTGTGCGAGGAGATGGCAGCAGCGGTCGAGGGCCTGCTGGACGGGCGTGCGGTCGGAATTACCCTGCGGGATGTCGATGCGGACGCGACGCTCAAGGCGCGTTTCGGCTGGGACGTGCCGCTGCTGTTCGACGGCGAAATCGAGATCTGCAGGCATCGCATCGATGAGAACGCATTTCGGGCCTGGCTCGCCGAAAACGCCTGAAATCCGTTAAAATCCGCGCAGTTATCGCATCCCTGACCGGGCACGGAAACGTGCCCGTTTTGCTGTGTCGCAGAACCTGATCCGCAATTTTTCCATCATCGCCCACATCGACCACGGCAAGTCCACGCTCGCCGACCGCCTGATCCAGTATTGCGGGGGCCTGTCCGAACGCGAGATGGAAGCGCAGGTGCTCGATTCGATGGATCTGGAAAAGGAGCGCGGCATCACCATCAAGGCGCAGACCGCCTCGCTCACCTACAAGGCGCAGGACGGCCAGACCTACCGACTGAACCTGATCGACACCCCCGGCCACGTCGATTTTTCCTACGAAGTCAGCCGTTCGCTCTCCGCCTGCGAGGGCGCGCTGCTGGTGGTCGACGCCTCGCAGGGCGTGGAAGCGCAGACGGTGGCGAACTGCTACACCGCGATCGATCTGGGCGTCGAAGTCATCCCCGTCTTGAACAAGATCGACCTGCCGGCCGCCGACCCTGACCGCGTGGCGGCGGAAATCGAGGACATCGTCGGGCTCGATGCTTCCGACGCGGTGCGCGCCTCGGCCAAGACCGGCATCGGCATCGCCGAAATCCTGGAGGTGGTGGTGAAACAGGTGCCGCCGCCACGCGGCAACGAGACCGCGCCGCTGAAGGCGCTGATCATCGATTCCTGGTTCGACAACTACGTCGGCGTCGTCATGCTGGTGCGCGTGGTCGATGGCGCGCTGCGTCCCAAGGACAAGATCCGTTTCATGGCGACCGGCGCGCAATACCTCACCGAACACGTCGGCGTGTTCACGCCCAAGTCGGTCGATCGCGAGCAGCTCGCCACCGGCGAGGTCGGCTTCGTCATCGCCGGCATCAAGGAACTGAAAGCCGCGCAGGTCGGCGACACCATCACTCTGGTCGACAACCCCGCCGCCGAACCGCTGCCCGGCTTCAAGAAAGTCCAATCCCAGGTCTTCGCCGGCCTGTATCCGGTCGAGTCGCACGACTTCGAGGCGCTGCGTGACGCGCTGACCAAGCTGCAATTGAACGACGCAGCCTTGCAGTTCGAGCCCGAAGTCTCGCAGGCGCTGGGGTTCGGCTTCCGCTGCGGCTTCCTGGGCCTGTTGCACATGGACATCGTGCAGGAGCGGCTGGAGCGCGAGTACGACATGGATCTCATCACCACCGCGCCGACGGTGGTGTACGAGGTGGTGATGAAGGACGGCAGCATCGTCAAGGTCGAGAACCCGTCCAAGCTGCCCGACCTCTCCAAGATCGAGGAAATCCGCGAGCCCATCATCACCGCGACGATCTTCGTGCCGGAGGAGTTCGTTGGCAACGTCATCACGCTCTGTAACCAGAAGCGCGGCGTGCAGCTCGACATGCAGTACCACGGCAAGCAGGTGATGCTCAGATACGACCTGCCGATGAACGAAGTGGTGATGGATTTCTTCGACAAGCTCAAGTCGACCAGCCGCGGCTACGCCTCGCTCGATTACGAATTCAAGGAATACCGCGCGGGCGACCTGGTCAAGCTCGACATCCTCGTGAACAACGAGAAAGTCGACGCGCTCTCGCTGATCGTCCACCGCGCCACCAGCGTGTATCGCGGCCGCGAGCTGGCGTCCAAGATGCGCGAACTGATCCCGCGCCAGATGTTCGACGTGGCGGTGCAGGCCGCGATCGGCGCCAACATCATCGCGCGCGAGAACGTGAAGGCCATGCGCAAGAATGTGCTCGCCAAGTGCTACGGCGGCGACATCACCCGCAAGAAAAAGCTGCTCGAAAAACAGAAGGCCGGCAAGCGCCGCATGAAGCAGGTCGGCAACGTCGAAATCCCGCAGGAAGCCTTCCTCGCCATTCTCCAGGTCTCGGACAAATAACCATGAACTTCGCCCTCATCCTGTTCATCGCGCTCGTCGTCACCGGCGGCATCTGGCTGCTCGACGCGCTCGTGCTGAAACGCAGCCGCGACAAGGACGCCAAGGAGCCGATGCTCGTCGAGTACGCCAAGAGCTTCTTCCCGGTGATCCTCATCGTGTTCGCGCTGCGCTCGTTTCTGGTCGAGCCGTTCAAGATTCCGTCGGGCTCGATGATGCCGACCCTGCTGGTCGGCGACTTCATCCTGGTGAACAAGTACACCTACGGCATCCGCCTGCCGGTCATCAACAAGAAGATCGTAGAGATTAACGATCCGCAGCGCGGCGACGTCATGGTGTTCCGCTATCCGGCCGACCCCAGCCTCGACTACATCAAGCGCGTGGTCGGCGTGCCGGGCGACACGGTCGAATACCGCGACAAGAAGCTGACGGTGAATGGCCAGCCGGTGCCGGCGAGCCAGAACGGTACCTACAGCTATGTTGGCAATGGCCTCAGCTACATCACCGCGATGGTGTACGACGAGAAACTCGGCGACCACCGCCACACCATGATGGTCGAACCCGGCAAGCCCTCGGTCTACCCGCCCCAGGTGATGGACTTCCCGGGCCGCGAGAACTGCTCCTACAATGCCGAGGGCGAAGGCTTCACCTGCAAGGTGCCGGCGGGGCACTATTTCATGATGGGCGACAACCGCGACGAGAGTAACGACAGCCGCTACTGGGGCTTCGTGCCCGACGAGAACATCGTCGGCCGCGCCTTCTTCATCTGGATGAATTTCGACGATTTCGGACGCATCGGCACCACCATTCGTTAAGGAGAAACCATGCATCGCGTACCTGTCCTGCCTGCCCGCCAACGTGGTCTCACCATGTTCGGCTTCCTGTTCGTCGCGCTCATTCTGGTGATCGTTGCGATGCTGGCGATGAAAGTCGTTCCGGCCTACATCGAATTCTTTTCGGTGAAGAAGATACTCGCCACCATGGGGCAGGAGAGCGACCTCAAATCGAAGAGCAATGCCGAAATCCGCAGCGACTTCATGAAGCGCGCCAGCGTCGGCTACGTCACCGTGGTCAAGCCGGACGACCTCTCCATCGATCGCAAGAGCGGCGTGCCGGTGATCACGGCCGAATACGAATTCCGCACCGGGCTCGTCGGCAACGCCAGCCTGGTGATCGATTTCAAGGCCAGCTCCGACCCCAGCGCGACTGCCGCCGCCAGCGTTGAATAACCCCTTGCTTCTCCAGCGCCTGCAACAGGCGCTGGGACACACCTTCGCCCGCCCCGAGCTGCTGATCCAGGCGCTCACCCACCGCAGCTACGCTTCGACGAACAACGAGCGCCTCGAATTCCTGGGCGATTCGGTGCTCAACTGTTCGGTGGCGCGCGCGCTCTACGACGCCTTTCCCGACCTGCCCGAGGGCAGCCTGTCGCGCCTGCGCGCCAACCTCGTGCGGCAGGAAACCCTGGCCGAGATCGCCGCGGCGCTGAACCTCGGCGACGTTCTCCGCCTGGGCGAAGGCGAGCTGAAAAGCGGTGGATTCCGCCGCCCCTCCATCCTGGCCGATGCGCTCGAATCGCTGTTCGGCGCGGTCTTCCTCGACGCGGGGTTCGACGCAGCCGAGCGCGTGGTGCGCGGCCTCTTCGACCCGCGGGTGGCGAAAATCGATCCGCGCGCCTCGGGCAAGGATCCGAAGACGCAACTGCAGGAGGTGCTGCAATCGCGCCGCCTGCCCTTGCCGGAATACCGCCTGGTCGACACCCGCGGCGAGGCGCACGACCAGAGCTTCATCGTTGAATGCGTGCTCGCCCGCCCCGCGCTCGTCACCCGAGGCGTGGGCAAGAGCCGCCGCGCCGCCGAACAGGAAGCCGCGCGCGAAGCCTGCACCGCGGTGCAGAAACAGGTCGCCACGAAATGAACGAGAACGCACAGTCCAACTTCCGCTGTGGCCTCGTCGCCATCGTGGGCCGCCCCAACGTCGGCAAGTCCACCCTGCTCAACAAGCTGGTGGGGCAGAAGGTCAGCATCACCTCGAGGAAGGCTCAGACCACGCGCCACCGCGTCATGGGCATCCGCACCGACGAGGGCGCGCAATTCGTCTTCGTCGACACGCCCGGCTTCCAGACGCGCCACACCAGCACCATGAACCGCGCGATGAACAAGCGCGTGCGCGAAACGCTCGCCGACACCGACGTGGTGATGATGCTGGTCGAGGCCGGTCGCCTCACGCGCGAGGACAGGCAGGTAATGGAGCTCTTGCCGACCGACCGGCCGGTGATCCTCGTCGTCAACAAGATCGACTACGTGAAGGACAAGGCGGCGTTCATGGCGTATCTGCAGGAGGTCGCCGCAGTGCGCGCCTTCACCGAGATCGTGCCGGTGTCGGCGAAGAACGCGCACAACCTCGACGAACTGCTGAAGGCGCTCAGGCTGCATCTGCCGGAAAACCCGCCGCTCTTTGACCAGGACGACGTCACCGACCAGACCGAGCGCCAGCTCGCCGCCGAGCTCATCCGTGAAAAGGTGTTCCGCCTGTGCGGCGAGGAGATCCCCTACGCCGTCGCCGTGCAGATCGACAAGTTCGAGGAGGAAGGCAATCTGCGCCGCATCTTCGCCACCATCCTCGTCGACCGTGACAGCCACAAGGCCATCGTCATCGGCAAGGGCGGCGAAAAGCTCAAGACCATCTCCACCCAGGCGCGGCAGGACATGGAACGCGCCTTCGACGGCAAGGTGTATCTGGAAGTGTGGGTGAAGGTGAAAGGCGGCTGGGCAGACGATGTGCGCGTACTGAAGTCGCTGGGTCTGGATTGAGCCGGATTGAAAGGCTTGATCCGCGAAGGACGCGAAGTCACGCGAAGAAAGGCAGGGGCAGGCGGTCTTCGCCTTGAGAAAGTTTCTATGTTCATTGGATATTTCTTCGCGCCCCTTCGCGGATAAAAGCGGATAAAAGCGGATAAAGCATGTCCACCGACGCCCGCATCAACAACACCCCCGGCTTCGTCCTCCACACCTATCCCTTCAAGGAAACCAGCGTGGTGGCGGAAGTCTTCACCCGCGCGCACGGCCGCGTCGCCCTCATCGCGCGCGGCGCGCGCCGGCCGGCGTCCGCCC